>NZ_RAWP01000104.1:0-35877 GCF_003668935.1 Corallococcus sp. AB032C
GGACCGGGTCGAGGAGCAGGCGGGGGACGGGGAAGAGGACTCCCGGCACGAAGGCGAGGAATCGCTCTTCGATTTCGAGGAAAGCGACCTGGATTGGGTCGCCAGCTACTGAGGTAACGGCGCGCGCGGTTGGATGTCCGCGCTCCACGCGGCCTTCGGGGGAGGGCCGCCGCTTCCAGTGGATTCGCTGGCCGTGAGGCCTGGCGGGTTCCAGGTGTCCCGAACCGGGGGGGACGGGATCCGGAAGCGTGTGGGAGCGAGGACAGCCGAGCGGGTGAGCAGGTGGGAATGCGCCCCAGGCCCTCCGTTCCCGGACCCATGGGTTCCGGGAGCGGGGGGCTTCGGTTTTTCTGGGGCGCGCTAGGCTGCTCCGCCTCCTTCTCGACCCGGAGTTCCCGACATGAACCGTTGGCGCGCAGTCCTACCCGCCCTGAGCCTGGGCTGTCTGGTGGCGTGTGCCACCGTCCCCGTGAGCGCTCCCACCACGCCACCCGTGCCGCCGCCGTCCCAGGAGCGGGCCCTGCGCGAGTCCTGGCTGAAGGAGCGGCACGGGCTGCTGCTGGACATGATGCGCCGGCACGGCGTGGCCATGTGGGTCGTGGTCAACGAGGAGTTCCACGATGATCCGCTGACGGCCTGGGTCGCGCCGCCGCTGCCGTACGCGGGCAACCGCGACGTGTTCGTCTTCGTGGACGCGGGCGACGCGGGGCTCCAGAAGGTCGCGTTGACGGGCTACGCCACGGAGGCGGTGTCGCGCTTCTTCGAGGCACCCCCGGTGGAGCGCAAGCAGACGGAGGCGCTCGCGGACCTGGACGCGCGCTACCACCCGCGCACCATCGCGCTGGCCATGGACGGGCGGCGGGGCGTGACGCGCAGCCTGACGCATGACACGTACAAGTGGCTGGTGGAGGCGCTGGGCTCGTCCGCGGAAGCGCGCTTCGTGAGCGCGGCGCCGCTCATCGAGGAGTACCTGGACACGCGGCTGCCCGGCGAGTTCACGCCCTACCGCGACCTGGTGGTGCTGACGGAGTCGCTGGTGAAGCGGGCGCTCTCCAACGAGGTGGTGGTGCCCGGCAAGACGACGGTGGGGGACGTGCGCCGCTGGCTCTACGACGCGCTGTTCGACGCGCGCGTGGGCACGTGGTTCCAGCCGGACCTGCGCGTGCAACGGCAGGGCATGAAGGACGGCTTCTCCCGAGGCTTCCTGGCGGTGGCGGACGAGGCGGTGGTCATCCAGCGAGGCGACCTGCTGCACGTGGACTTCGGCGTCTCGGCGCTGGGGCTGAGCACGGACTGGCAGAAGATGGCGTACGTGCTGAAGGACGGGGAGACGGACGCGCCGGAGGGGTTGAAGCGCGCGCTGGAGAACACTCGGACGCTGCAGGACGCGCTGATGCTGCGCGCGTCGCGGCCGGGGCGCTCGTCCGCGGATGTCTACGACGCGACGATGGCGGAGATGAAGGAGCGGGGCATCGAGGCCAAGGTCTACAGCCATCCGCTGGGCGCGCAGGGACACGCGCTGGGCGCGTCCATCGACTTCCGCGCGGCGTCGCGCTCGGAGGCACCCAGACTGTTGCGCAAGGGCTCGTACCTCGCCGTCGAGCTCAACACCGTCACGCCCGTGCCAGAGTGGGGTGGGCAGCAGGTGGCGGTGATGCAGGAAGATCCGGCGTACCTGTCGGACGAAGGCTGGCGGTTCTTCGTGCCGCGCCAGGACGCCTTCTATCTCATCCACTGACGACACGAAGGGAGCGGACGTGATGCGCGTGGGCAGACCATGGACGACGTTCGGAAGGGGGGCGTGCGCACTGCTCCTCATGGGACTCACGGGGTGCAGCGCCGCCAGTGGGGACGAAGCTCCCGCGCGGCAGGAGAGCCCCCTGGCCGCGGAAGCATCACTCCGGCCGCCGCGCGCGGTGGACAGCCTGCTTGGCCTGTTTGATCAGACAGCCTCCGTGGTGGAGGGTGAAGTCACGGACGTGCGCGGCGAGTACTCGCCGCGCACGGGACCGTGGACGGTGGTGACGCTGGGAAACGTGCGGGCGCACCTGGGCACGGCTCCGCGTGAGCTGCGCCTCAAGCAGGCCGGAGGGGTGCTGCCGGATGGACGCCAGCTCGTGGTGAGCCATGTGCCTCGCTTCGTCCGGGGCGCGCGCTACGTGGTCTTCCTTCGCAACACCGGGTGGAGCCTGTCGCCGGTGCTGGACGAGCACGCCTTCCGCGTGGAGTCGGTGGCGGGCCGCGAGGTGCTGGTGGGGGCCGAGGGCGGGCTCGTGGCGGGCCTGGGCTCGGCGGGGGTGCGGCAGACGGCGCCGGTGTTCGAGACGGTGGACCTGATGGGCGTCCGTCCGGTGCTGCGCGCGGAGGCGCAGGCCCGGGGGGCTCCGGAGGGGATGGAGCGCGAGGCATTCCTCTCGCTGCTCCAGAATCACCTGCGCGCGCGTGGGCTCACCGTGACGGGTGTGTTCCGAGAGGAGCCCGTCACCACCGCGTCGTCGATGTCCGTGCCGGTGACGCCCGCCGCGGGCGCGTCCGTGGTGCCGGGTGCCGTTCCCCTCCAGCCCGAGCGGGACCTCCCGCCCGGCCAGCCGTGATGAGGTCCGCCATGAAGACAACGACATTCGTGGGCGTCGTCGCGGCACTGGTGCTGGGCGGCATGGAGGCGGGCGCCGCCGCCTGGGACACGTGCAACGGGATGCCGGTGAAGTGGTACAGCGGGCCGGCCGTGTACCGGAACCGGTGCAGCATCCCGGACTCCGGCAACGTCAACACGGCGTACTGGAACGGCTTGCGGCAGTGGGATGACCTGTCCCACATCGTCAGTGGCTTCAACGTGAACGCGGCGACGGACTGCTCGCTGGACCACAGCGACGGGCAGAACGAGATCGGCCTGTGTGACCGTGCGTCCATCGACGGGAACAACGGCGTGACGTACTCCGTCGTGGGGCTGTGCTTCATCGGGGCCAACGGCATCGACGAGGCGGACGTCTGCATCGCCAGCGACCTGGACTTCACGCCGCGCACCGGCAATGCGTTCGGCACGTCGGGCCGGAGCACGTTCGTGCACGAGTCGGGGCACTTCTTCGGCTTCAAGCACGAGGGCGGGCACAGCATCCTGCGCACCTCGCCGCCGCACCTGGTGACGGGCGGCTACGAGTCCTCCACGCTGTGGCCCACGAACGCGCAGGGCATGAACACGCTGTACGGCTATTCGGTGACGAAGCCGAACCTGCTGCCGTCCTCCATGGGCGTGGTGGGGGACGTGGCGCAGACGCTGGACCCGGCCGGCACGAAGACGGTGTGCCGGGGCACGGCGCAGAGCGTGAAGTTCTACGTGGGCAACATGGGCAACGCGGCCGTGTCGTCCTACTCGATGCGCGTGCGCCTGAGCACGACCGCGCCGCCGAACGGTTACTACGAGTCCACCAACGTGGTGGGCACGTTCAACCACTCGCTGGGAGCGTTCTCTGAGGGCATCTACTCGCTGGGCTTCACGGTGCCGTCGTCGCTGCCCTACAACACGTACTACGTCTACCTGGACATGGATCCGGCGGGCGCGGTGGACGAGCTGAAGGAGAATGACAACACCACCGTCAGCGCCATGGTCCTGCGGGTGGGGTGCTGAGCATGCGGCACGGGGCCCTGATGGTGGCGCTGCTGCTGAGCGCCTGCGCGAAACCGAAGGAGGATCAGGTGACGTCGCGCAATGCGCTCACCGCGGAGCGTCCCCAGCCACGGGGCGCGGCCACGGTGCGGATGGACAAGAGCACCTACTCGGCCCCGTCCGTGCGCTTCATCGCCGACTTCCTGGGGGAACCTCCTGTGACCCTGATGCTGGTCGCGCTGAATGCGCAGGCAGAAGACGGGGGCACCTGGCGCTTCCGCATGGCGGTGGACGAGAAGTTCTTGAAGTCGAAGCACGCCACCGCGCGGATCATCCCGCAGACGGCGATTGGCCCGGGCCTCGTGGTGGTGGACTACCAGCAGCCCAACGGGCCCGCGATGATGATGGACGAGGGCACCCTGGACCTGACCGTCACCGGGAAGCAGGCGAAGGGCGAGGTGCGCGGGAAGGACGGCAGCGTGCGCGCGACGTTCCAAGGACCCCTCACCGTCGAATGCACGGTGCCGCCCACGTGGCTGAGCAGCGTGAACGCGCCCGCGGCACCGCCCGCGCCCGTCCCGGCCTCTCCCGATGAAGGGACGGTCCGGGTTCCCGATGAGGCTCTGTCCACGCCGCAATGCCGGGCCATGGCGGATGCCTTCCGCTGAAGCGGGCATCTCGCGTGGGCCCACCCAGTCGGGCCCACGGGGGCGTCACTCCGCGTCTCGGCCGCTCACCTCGGACCAGGTCAGACCGAAGCGCGCCAGGTACTTCCGGAGCCGGTCCGCGTCGTTGACGCTCTTCTTCTGCGCACGCGACTGAGCGAACAACGTCCGGCCCGCGTCTGACAACGAGCGCGCGGAGCGGCACACCGTCACCACATCCGCGAGCTGCACCCGGTCGAACCGGTCCAGCTCCGACGCGCGCGCGGCACCCATCACCTCCACCAGCACGTCCTCGCCCGCGGACGTCGCCGCCGCGCCCGCGGGCCGCCACTGTGCTCTCAGGCGGTCCAACTCCTCGTCCACCACCTCGCGGGTCATTCGTCCACCGGCAGCCAGCGTGGACATGCGCAGCACGGCCGCGTTGAGGTCGCGGAAGTTGCCGCTCCACCGGGCCTCGGGGGACGTGGCGAACCGCAGGAAATACTCCTGCGCCTCCTTGCTCATCGTCACCCGCGTCCCCAGCGTCTGGGACGCCTGATCCAATTCGTATTGCAGGTTGGGCGCGATGTCCTCCGGACGTTCGCGCAGCGCGGGCAGCCGGAAGGTCCACAGGTTGATGCGCGCGAGCAGGTCCTCTCGGAACCGTCCCCGCTCCACGTCCAGCTGGAGGTCGCGGTTCGTCCCCGCGATGAGCTGGAAGTCGCTCTCCGCTTCCTTGTCCGCGCCCACCGGCAGGAACCGCTTGTCCTCCAGCGCGCGCAGCAGCATGGCCTGCTCGTCCGCGCCCAGCTCTCCAATCTCGTCCAGGAACAGCACGCCGCTGTTCGCCTGCCGCATCAGTCCGGGCCGGTCTCCCACCGCGCCCGTGAACGCGCCCTTCACGTGACCGAAGAGCGTGGACATGGCGCCGTCGCCGCGCAGCGTGGCGCAGTTCAGGTCCACGAACGGGCCCGTCACCTGGTTGCGCGCCTTCTTCAGCGCGTAGATGCGCTTCGCGAGCCGCGACTTGCCCGCGCCCGTGGGGCCCGTCAGCAGCAGCGGCGCTCGGGATTGCACCGCCACCTGTTCAATCCGCTCGATGATCCGGTTGAACGCGGCGTTGTGCGTGTCGATGCCGGACTTGAGGAACGACAGGCCCTCACGCTGCTGTTGCCGGAAGCGCGCCGCCAGCGTGTCGTAGTTCGACAGGTCCAGGTCGATGATGGCGTGCGTGCCCACCGCCCCGTGGTCCTTCCCCTTGCCCGGGGACGTCTGCACCAGCCGGCCCGGAATCAGCCGGCTCTCCACCAGGAGGAACATGCAGATCTGCGCGATGTGCGTGCCCGTGGTGATGTGCACCAGGTAGTCCTCTTCCTCCGGATGGAAGGCGTGCGCGCGCACGTGGTCCAGCAGCGCGCCGTACGTCTCCTCCAGGTTCCACGGATCCCGGATGGGCAGTGACGTGAGCCGCACCTGCGTCTCCGGAGACACCTGCGCGATGTCGTCCCGGATGACCGCCGCCAGCGACGTCCCATGAGGCGGGTGCAGCAGCTCCAGCCGGTGCACCAGCAGGTCCTCCTGCTGGCACAGCGACACCGTGGGCCGCCACCGCGTCCAGCGGTTCGTCCCCATCCCCGTGTCCAGCGTCGTCCCCAGCATCCCGATGACGACCGTCCGCCGCGCCTTCGCCTTTTGAGCCATCAGGATACGTATTTATCCCATGGGATATGGATTTCCAGCCCGCCCAGGGGGCCTCCCTCGGGAACGGCGTTGGCACGCCGGCTGCTCTAGCCCCCCACGTGACCGGGACACAGAGCCCGGTCGAACGACCGAAAGGTGCAGCGCCATGGACCGGACGAACGCGAACTACGAAGTGATGTCGGACGAAGCGGGCCGCCCCATCAAGACGTGGACGGTGGGGGTGCCGTTCGAGGACGAGGCGAAGAAGCAGCTTCGCAACCTCCGCGGCCTGCCCTTCATCCACAAGTGGATCGCCGCGATGCCGGACGTGCACCGCGGTTACGGCGCGACGGTCGGGAGCGTGGTGCCCACGGTGGGCGCGGTGGTGCCGGCGGCGGTGGGCGTGGACATCGGATGCGGGATGATCGCCGTGCGCACGACGCTGCGCGCGGATCAGCTGCCGGACTCGCTGCGCGGGGTCCGCTCGGCCATCGAGGCGGCGGTGCCGCACGGCCGTACGGACAACGGCGGCCGGAATGACCGTGGCGCGTGGAAGGACTCGCCCGCGACGCATACCGGTGCCTGGGCCCGCCTGGCGGAAGGGTACGCCCGTATCGTCGCGAAGCATCCTCGCATCGGCCGTGGGCCGGAGCTGGCGCACCTGGGAACGCTGGGTACGGGTAACCACTTCATCGAGCTGTGCGTCGATGAGTCGGACGGCGTGTGGCTGATGCTGCACTCGGGGTCGCGCGGCGTGGGTAACCGCATCGGAAGCCACTTCATCGAGCTGGCGAAGCAGGACATGGAGCGCTTCTTCATCCGTCTGCCGGACGCGGACCTGGCGTACCTGCCGGAGGGGACGGAGCACTTCGACGACTACGTGTTCGCGGTGAGCTGGGCGCAGGACTTCGCGGCGATGAACCGCGAGCTCATGCTGCACTCGGCGGTGGAGGCCCTGAAGGCGAGCGGTGAACTGCCTCCCTTCGAGCTGTCCGAGTCCGCGGTGAACTGCCACCACAACTACATCTCGCGCGAGCACCACTTCGGAAAGAACTGCTTCGTGACCCGCAAGGGCGCGGTGCGGGCGCGTGAAGGCGACATGGGAATCATCCCCGGCAGCATGGGGGCCCGTTCCTACATCGTCCGCGGGAAGGGAAACGCGGATGCCTTCCACTCGTGCAGCCACGGCGCGGGCCGGGTGATGTCGCGCGAAGCGGCGAAGAAGCGCTTCACGCTGGAGGACCACGCGAAGGCGACCGCGGGCGTGGAGTGCCGCAAGGACGTGGACGTGATTGACGAGACGCCGGCCGCGTACAAGTCCATCGACGCCGTGATGGCCGCGCAGGCGGACCTGGTGGAGGTCGTCCACACGCTGAAGCAGGTGGTGTGCGTGAAGGGATAGCCGAAGGGTAACCCCACCCGCCGTCCTGCGGAGGTGCACATGCCGGGATGAAGACGCCGAGGCGCCCGTTCCCCCCAAGAGGTCCGCGAAAGCGGCCGTTAAGGGTGGGGGAGCGGGCGCCGCTATTTTTTGAAATCAGGGATGGGATGCTGCGCACGTCCGCGAGCGCGCAAAGGAGCACCACGCACATGGTTCGCATCGATGGTTCACAGGGGGAAGGGGGCGGCCAGGTGCTGCGCACGGCGTTGGCGCTGTCGCTGGTGACGGGCACGCCGTTCGAGATGGTCAACGTGCGCGCGGGCCGCGCCAAGCCAGGCCTCCTGCGCCAGCACCTCACCGCGCTCAAGGCAGCGGAGGCCGTGGGCGCCGCGGAGGTGACGGGCGCGGAGCTGGGCTCCAAGCAGCTGTCCTTCCACCCGCGCGCGTTGTCGGCGGGCAACTACCACTTCGCGGTGGGCACTGCGGGCAGCGCGACGCTGGTGCTCCAGACGGTGCTGCCCGCGCTGCTGCACGCGGAAGGGGCCTCCACGCTGATGCTGGAGGGCGGGACTCACAACCCGGCGGCGCCGCCGTTCGAGTTCCTGGAGAAGGCGTACCTGCCGCTCCTGCGCCGCATGGGACCGCGCGTGGACGTGACGCTGGAGCGGCCCGGCTACTATCCGGCGGGCGGGGGCCGCTTCCGCGTGGACATCCATCCCGCGAAGCTTCAGCCGCTCCAGTTGCTGGAGCGCGGCCGGGTGCTGCGCACGGAGGCCGTGGCCCAGGTGGCGGCCATCCCCTTCGACGTGGCGAAGCGCGAGCTGGACACCGTGGCCGCCGCGCTGAAGCTGCGTCCGGATCAGCAGCGGCCGGAAGAGCTCAAGCGCGCCTACGGTCCGGGCAACGTGCTGCGCGTCGAAGTGGAGAGCGAGCACGTGACGGAGGTCTTCACCGGCTTCGGCGAGCGAGGCAAACGCGCGGAAGTCGTGGCGGAGGAGGTCGCCTCGAAGGTGAAGCGCTACCTGGACGCGGGCGTGCCCGTGGGCGAACACCTGTGTGATCAGCTCCTGCTGCTGTGCGCCCTGGCGAAGGGCGGCAACTTCCGCACGGTGGCCCTGGACAGCCATTCGCTCACGCAGCGTGAGACGATGGCCTGGTTCCTCGACGTGAAGGTGGACGCGCGGGAGCTGGAGCGCGACGTGCACGAGGTGACGGTGCGCGCCTGACGTGGGGTAGGGCAGGGCGGTGCCCCCTTGTCCGGCCGGATGCCCGGCGGTCGGACGAGGTACGCGCTCAGCAGGGCTCAACCCATGGCGTTACCTCGCAGCCTTCCTACGTTGTGACCCGTGGGGGAGGCTGCGCGTGGCGGAAGTCCCCGAAGTCGAAATCATCATCCGAGACCTGAAGCAGGCCGTCGTGGGCCGGCGCTTCGTGGGCGCGGAGGTGCTGATGCCCGCGGCGGTGCGCTTCGCCTCGCCGCCGGACTTCATCCAGAACCTCCAGGGCCGCAAGGTGCTCGCGGCGGAGCGGTGCGCGAAGTTCATGCTGCTCACGTTGGATGACGGGCAGACGCTCGCGCTGCACTTCATGCTCTGGGGCGAACTCCAGTTGCGGCCCGTGGGAAGCGAACGGCCTCCCGCGACGCTCGTGGTCCTCACGCTGGAGGGCGACGAGGAACTCCAGCTCACCGACACGCTGGGCTACGCGCGCGTGGCGCTGGGGCCGACAGCGCTGCTGGCCTCGCAGCTCAAGCTGGAGGAACTGGGACCGGAGGCGCTCGACGAGGCCTTCACTCCGGAGGTCCTGGCGAAGCAGCTGCGCCGCAGGCGCAGTCCGCTCAAGACGGTGCTCCTGAACCAGCGTGTGCTCGCGGGGCTGGGCAACCGCGACGCGGACGAGAGCATGTGGGTCGCGGGCATCGACCCCCGGCGGCCGGCTTCGTCGCTGTCCCCGACGGAAATCGTCCGGCTGCACCAGGGCATCCGCGACGTGCTGGAAGAGGGCCTGCGGCTGCGCGGCACGCAGCGCGACCTGTTCGGTGTGCAGGGGCAGGCGAAGCACCGGCGCAACATCTTCGGCAAGACGGGAGCGCCTTGTCCCCGCTGCGCCACGCCCGTGTCTCACCTGCGCATCGGCGGACGCAACACGCATTGGTGTTCGCACTGCCAGCCCGCGGACGGCGCCGCGACAGAGGCCCCGGCGCAGACGTCACTGCTCTGAGCTGGTATGAACGGGAGCGTGTCCGACGTTCCCGTCCCCTCGCCCCTGTCCCTCGATGACGCGCTCGCGCGAGCGAGCGAGGAACTCCAGTTCCCCAGCTACTACCAGTCCAGCGTGCGGCCGCTCCTGCGCAACCCCGAAGGACGCTGGCCCCACTGCTGCGGCGGAGGCTGTGAGCCGTGCGCCCAGACGCTCATCCGCGTCGCGCTGCGTGCGCTCGAACTGATGGGCACGCCGCGCCAGAGTCCTCCGCCGGAGTTCTAGTCAGAACAGCCGCGTCCCCAGGCCCACGCGACCCGTGAGCCCCAGCCGCGTGTGGCCCGCGCCCGCGCGCTCCTGGAACGTCTCCACGCCCACCTGTCCCGCCGCGAGCAGCGACAGGTTGCCGCCCAGGTAGACCTCCACGCCAAAGCCTCCCAGTGCCTGGAAGCGCCGCTGCTTGTCGCCCGTGAGCCCCAGGTCGATGGGCAGGTCCACCAGGCCCAGCACCACCACGGTGTCCGCCACGCGGTAGCCCGCCACCATCCCCGGCAGGATGCGCACCAGCACGCCGGAGAAGTTGTCGTCGTCCATGTACGTGGAGCCGGAGTTGAGCACCAGGCCCACGCCCAGCGTCGGCGCCAGCCTGAACGCCCCGCTCCGCACCACCTCCTTGCGGCCCACGAGCTCCAGCGACGCGCCCAGCTTGAACCAGTCGAAGCGCGCCCGCGCCTCCACCTCCAGCGCACCCAGGCCCTGCCGGAACCCCAGGCCCACCTCCGGCGCGCCCGTGTAGCCATAGAGCGCCGTCGCCCCCGCGGGCAGCATCACCGGCGCCACCACGGAGCCCAGCGGGTCCTCCTGCGAGAAGGACACTTCGGCATCCTGGGCGGAGGCCAGTCCGGGCACGGCGAGGAGGGCGAGCAAGAGTCCAAGGCGCGTCATGGGCGCGCACCCTAGCTTGGGATGCAGCCTGGCCAAAACCCAACGAATCCAGGGACTTGGGGGTAGGTTGTACATTCGCAGGGGATCCCTGGAAGAATAGGGAATCCATGGTTGCCTACCTGCACGCCGCACCGCCTCCTGATGCCTCCATGCCCGGAGGTCCTGACGCACTCGACCTGCAGGGTGGGGCCGGGGGCTGGGTGCTGCTTGTGGGTGACACTCCGCGGCCCACGGTGGCGGAGGCGCTCGTCCGCGAAGGCTTCGACTCGGTGCACGTGGACGGCGCACGCGCGGCGCTGGAGCGGCTGGGCGTGGAGGCGGGAGGGACGCTGCCGGACACGGTGCCCACGAAGCCGAAGGCCGAGCTGCCCCGGCTGGTCATCATCGACGCGGACCTGCCGGACGGCGACGGCTTCAGCCTCTGCGGCGTGCTCCGCGCGGACCCGAAGTGCGCGCACCTGCCGGTGCTGCTGGTGGCGAAGTGCGCGGAGGAGTTCCACCGCGACCTCGCCGCGGGCGTGGGCGCGGACGAGTACCTGGTGGAGCCGGTGGACGCGTGCGACGTGGCGGTGCTCGCGCGACTCAAGGCGGGGCGGCGCGGCGAGGAGGACGTCTACGACGCGCACACCGCGAACCTGCCGCTCGGGGCGCTGCTGCGCGCGCTCCTGTCCGGCGTGCGCTCGGGGCGCGTGGTGCTGTCGGAGGACTCCGGCGCTCTCTTCTTCCGCCATGGCCTGGCGGTGGACGCGGCCTTCCACGGCGAGCGCGGCATCCTCGCGTTCCGGCGCATGCTGTGCTTCGGCTCGGGCGCGTACACGGTGACGTTCGGCCCGGAGCTGCAGCGGGGCAGCTTCTCCATGGACCGCCCGTTCCTGTGCGAGCAGGTGGAGCCAGCCCTGGAGCGCTTCGAACAGCTTCGCGTCAAGGGCCTGCCCCTGGCGGCGCGGCTCACGGTGGACTTCACCCGGCTCGCGCAGGAGCTGCCCTCGCTGCCGGAAGACGTGGAGCAGGTGGTGCGCCTCTTCGACGGGAGGCGCACCGTGCGCGCCATGCTCCTGGAGTGCCGCTTCCCGGAGGCCCTGGCCTACGAGGCGGCGACCCGCCTGTTCATGCTGGGCGTGCTGGTGCCCGCCATCCTGGTGGAGGAGCGCGAGCGCGCCCGGGAGTCCGCCGGACCGCCCCGCCTCTTCGAGCCCGTCCTGGCCACCGATTCCGAGCCGGAGCCCGGGCCGGACGCGTCGTGAGGGTTTGACTCGGGCGGCCTGCTCGGGGCACAAGGCCGGGAACGCCACGGGCTGAACGCCCGTCCACCCCACGCCGAAGCCGCCGCCATGTCCGGTCACAACCGCTGGTCGAAACTCAAACGCCGGAATGCCGTCCTGGGCGTGGCCAAGGGCAAGCTCTACTCCAAGGCCATCAAGGAGATGACCGTCGCCGCGCGCCTGGGCGGCGGTGACCCGTCCAGCAACGCCCGCCTGCGCGTAGCCGTGGCCCTGGCGCGCGAGTCGAACATCCCGCGCGACACCATCGAACGCGCCATCAAGAAGGGCACGGGCGAGCTGGCCGGCGAGTCCTACGAAGAGGTGACGTACGAGGGCTACGGCCCCGGCGGCGTCGCGCTCATCATCGAGTGCCTCACCGACAACCGGAACCGCTCCGCCAGCGACGTGCGCAACCTCCTGGGCAACTACGGCGGGAACATGGGCGCGGAAGGCGCCGTGGGCTGGATGTTCCACAAGAAGGGCGTCATCACCGTGAAGCCCGGCCCCACAGAGGACCAGGTGATGGAGCAGGCCCTGGACGCGGGCGCGGAGGACGTCGTGGACCAGGGGCCGGACGGCTTCGAGGTGCGCACCGCCCCAGTGGACCTGCACACGGTGGGCGCGAAGCTGGAGGCCGCGGGCCTGCCCCTGGGCGAACAGAAGTGGACCTTCGTGCCGCAGAACACCGTGAAGGTGGAAGGCGACAACGCGAAGCGCCTGTTGAAGCTGATGGACGCGCTCGACGACAACGACGACGTGCAGCACGTGCACGCCAACTTCGAAATCGACGAGTCCCTGATGGAGTCGCTGTCCACGTAAAGCCCCTGAAGGGGCACGTGGGAAAGGAACGGGCCGGTGCGGGTACTCGGCGTGGACCCTGGCAGCCGCTTCATGGGCTTCGGGGTGGTGGAGGAGAAGAAGGGCAAGCTCGTGCACCTGGGCCATGGCGTCATCAAGGTGGTGGAGTCCGCGCCCCTCGCTGAACGCCTGAAGGACCTGCACGCCGCCTTGAGCGCCGCGCTCCAGCGCTACCAGCCGGAGGCCGTGGCCGTGGAAGGCCTCTTCACGCACCGCAACGCCCGGAGCGCCCTGGTGCTGGGACACGCGCGCGGCGTGGCGCTGCTCGCCGCGGCGCAGGCGGGCCTGCCCGTGCACGAGTACGCCCCCGCCAGCGTGAAGAAGTCCGTGGGTGCCAGCGGCGCGGGCGGCAAGGACGCCGTGGCGCGCATGGTGCGCACGCTGCTCGGCGTGGAAGAAGCGACGCTGGAGCGCGCGGATGCCAGTGACGCGCTCGCCGTCGCGCTGTGCCACTTGAACCAGTTTCGCGTGGGGATGCCCCGCGCCAGCGCTCCCGGCAACGGCAAGCGCAAGGGGGCCGCGTCGGTGCTCGCGGACCGCCTGTCGTCCGCCTACCAGCGCCCGGAGACCCGCCGATGATCGCCCGGCTGCGTGGCAACGTGTTGGAGAAGGGCCCCGAGGATGCCGTCATCGACGTGCACGGCGTGGGCTATCGCGTGAACCTGTCCACCGTGTCGCTGGGCAAGCTGCCCGCGGACGGCCAGCCGGTGGACCTGCGCATCCGCACCGTGGTGCGCGAGGACGCCTTCGAGCTCTTCGGCTTCCTCTCCCCGGCGGAGGAGGAGCTCTTCCAGCTGCTCAACACCGTGTCCCGGGTCGGTCCGCGCATGGCCCTGGGCGTGATGTCCGGCATGGAGGTGGGCGAGCTCATCGCGGCGCTGTCGCGCGGGGAGACGAGCCGGCTCGCGAAGATCCACGGCGTGGGCAAGAAGACCGCGGAGCGGCTCGTCCTGGAGCTCAAGGAGAAGGTGCGCAACCTCCACTCGGAGGGCATCGCGCGCGGCGCCACGCCCCGCGCGCCTGTCACCTCCGGCAACAAGGCGGACCTCGTCTCCGCGCTGCTCAACCTGGGCTACAAGCAGCCCCAGGCGGAGAAGGCCGCGGACGTCGTCATCGAACAGCTGGGACCGGACGCCTCCTTCCAGGCCCTCTTCCGCGAAGCGCTCAAGGCCCTGCGCTCCAGTCCGTGACTTCCGGACACCGCTCCGCCCTCCAGGGCGAGACGCGGTGCTTCCTGGAGCGGGAAATCCTCGGAAAAAACGCGCAACTCTTTTTCCTGTAGGAAGCCGTTGTCGTCACACGGCGAACGCGCTGTTCGTTCGCCCGCCATCATCTGGCGATCCACGCCGCTCACGGGCCGACAACCCTGAGCAATCCTGGTCGGCCATGAGCTGGCCCATTCCGCTGCAAATATCAATTTCCAGCGCAGGTGCGGTGGTCCCGAAAGGACCGCGCCGCGCCCAGGAGGCGTGTGTCATGGCGACGTGGCGTGGTGTTCCGGTCGTCGTGCTGCTGCTCTCCGGCGTCATCGGGGTGGGGTGCGGCACGGCCGAAGGCGAGGACGTGTCAGCGGCGGGCGAGGTGTCGGCGGCGCTGGAGTCAGCGGCGTATGGAGGCCCGCAGCCGTGTGGTTCGTCGGCGCGGCTCGTGGGGGATGTCCGGCGCGGCGAGGAGGGCTCGGCGCCGGAGACGCTGGTGGAGGTGGACGGGCAGGTCTTCTACGCCGCGAGTGACGGCGTCTCCGGCCGCGAGCTGTGGGTGATGGATGGGCGCGCCACGGAAGCGCGCCGGGTGAGGGACGTGCGGCCCGGGGCGTACGGCAGCACGCCGCGCTTCCTCACGCGGATGGGCGGGCGGCTGTTCTTCGTCGCGGACGACGGCGCGCACGGGCCGGAGCTGTGGCTGTCGGACGGCACCGAGAAGGGCACGGTGCTGGTGGCGGACATCCGGCCCGGGGTGCAGGGCAGCGCGCCGGACGGGCTGACGGTGGTGGGCAGCCGGCTGTACTTCACCGCGGATGACGGCGTGCGCGGCCGCGAGCTGTGGAGCACGGACGGCACGGCGAAGGGCACGCAGCTCACGCAGGAGTTCGCGCCCGGGCCGGCCTCGCTGTACCTGGACGACCTGACGGAGTGGAACGGGAAGCTGGCGCTGGTGGCTTACGGCGACGCGGTGACGCTGTGGGTGGTGGAGGGGCGCAAGGGCACTTCACGGGCGCTCTTCCGCGGCCCGGAGCAGTCCGTCGTCTTCTCGCTGACGCCCGCGGGCAAGGACCGCCTCTTCTTCCTCGTGGACGTGGGCTTCGGCGAGGCCGACCTCTGGGTGACGAAAGGCCAGCCCCTCTTCACCTTCCCGCTCCGGCACTTCGCGGGGGACTACCCGTCGGAGCTCACGCCGCTGGGCAGCGCTGTGTACTTCATGGCCGGCGCGGAGGGCTTCTTCGGCGAGCCCGGTGACCTGTTCCACGGCGGCGAGCTGTGGAAGAGCGACGGCACGCTACCAGGCACCCGCCTGGTGAAGGACGTGCGGCCGGGGCCCGAGGGCTCGCTGCCCTCCGGACTGGCGGTGCTGGACGGGCGGCTGTACTTCGCGGCGGATGACGGCGTGCACGGCCGCGAGCTGTGGAGCTCCAACGGCACGGCGCAGGGCACGGTGCTGGTGCAGGACGTGGAGCCGGGCCCCGCGAGCAGCACCCCCACGGCCTTCGCGGTGCTGGACGGGTGGCTCTTCTTCTCCGCGACGACGGCTGGCCGGGGCCGCGAGGGCTGGTACTCCAACGGCGACCCGGGCCGCGTGGACCCGATGCGCGACATCGCTCCCGCGGGGATGGACGCGAACCCCCACGGGTTCGTGCGCGCGGGGGGCTCCGTCCTCTTCATCGCAACGGACCCGGCGCAGGGAGAGGAACCCTGGGCGCTGCCCTTCCTCCCCGCGGCCCGCTGCGCCCGCCTGGAGCCCTGAGCGCTACGCCGCGCGCCGCACCGCGGGCGTGGGGTGCAGCCCGCCCGTGTTCGGCGCGGGCAGCACCACGGTGGGCCCCAGGCCCGGGGCCAGCAGGTGCGACGTGAGCAGTGACGACGGGTGGAAGTTCACGAACGACGCGTCATGCGCGGAAGGGCCCGCGAAGAGCTTCTCCACCACCATGGACGCGTACTGCTCCAGCGAGTCCTCGCGCGTGTTGCCGTTGAGCACCACCTCCCAGCCCATCTGCTCCGCGAAGCGGCGCACGCCGGGGATGCGGGACAACAGCGGCGTGTAGCTCTCCGTGCTCACGCCGTTCTCGCTCACCACGAAGACTTCATTCGCGGTGGCCACCGCCAGGGACATGTTCCCCTGCGTGTGGCCGGGCGTGCTGAGCAGCGCCGCGCCCTGACCCAGCCACGTGTCCCCGTCCAGGAGCACCACGCGCTCGTCGGGGATGTCCGCGCCGCCGGGCACGAACCACACGTGCTGCATGGGGTGCAGGTGCTTCACCATGGTCCACTCCGCGCGCTGCACCAGCAGCTTCGCCCGGGGGAAGACAGGCGGGGCGCCGTCACCGCCCAGCCAGCCGCGCAGGTCCTGGATGTGCAGGTGGTCGAAGGCCAGGTAGTCCACGTCCGACGGCGTCAGCCCCAGTTGTTCCAGGTAGCCCTGCACCGTGCCGTGCCGGGTGGACATCACCTTGTCGGAGAGGAACGCGCCGTAGCGCTCGCGCAGCGCGCGGTAGAAGGGCGCCGCGTGGCCCCGCTCGTAGTCGGTGGGGTTGAAGAGCAGCGTGCGCCGCTGACCGGTGCCGGCCTCCGCGAACTGCACCACCTGCATGCGGTTGGTCATCATCACGTAGGGCGCTGGTGACAGCGCCGCCCCGCTGAAGGCGAACAGCGTGGGGTAGGGGAACGTGATGAGGTCGCACGTGGCCACCGCCGCCACCGGGCCCTCCCGGACGAAGGCTTCGCGGGCCTCCTGCGCGGCGCGGCGCAGCTTCTGGAGACGGGCGCCGGGCGAACGCTCGGTGCGGGCCTCGGGCAGGAGGGGCAGGGGACGGAATGGGGCAGAAGCGGAAATCATGACGCGACTCCCTTCGGGCAGGGGGACGTGCCCCCTGGCTGGCCGGTCGGCGTGCCGCTCCGAGTCTAGCGCCGCCAGAAGGGCAGCGACACGCGCCCCCTTCGCTGTATAGGGTCGGAATGGCGATGGCGAGGAAGTCCGACGACACCCTCTCGGGAGATGTTCAGCCGGAAGACATCCGGCTGGAGGTCTCCCTGCGCCCGCGCTCCTTCGACGAGTACGTGGGGCAGGGTGCGGTCGTCGAAAAGCTCAAGGTGTACGTGGCCGCGGCGAAGAGCCGGGGTGACGCGCTGGACCACTGCCTGTTTTCCGGCCCTCCCGGCCTGGGCAAGACGTCGCTCGCGTACATCATCGCGAACGAGCTGGGCGTGGGCATCCACGTCACCAGCGGCCCCGCGCTGGAGAAGAAGGGCGACCTGGCGGGTCTGCTCACCAACCTCAACGAGCGGGACATCCTCTTCATCGACGAAATCCACCGCCTCAACGCCGCCGTGGAGGAATACCTCTACCCGGCGATGGAGGACTTCCGGCTGGACATCACCATCGACACCGGGCCCGCCGCCCGCGCGATGAAGATTGATTTGCCGCCCTTCACGCTGGTGGGCGCCACCACGCGCACGGGCCTGCTCACGTCCCCGCTGCGCGACCGCTTCCAGATCCAGGATCGCCTGGAGTACTACGAGCCGAAGTTCCTGGAGCAGATCCTCGACCGCTCCGCGCGCATCCTCGGCGTCCCCCTGGACCGCGCCGCCAGCCGCGAAATCTCCACCCGCTCGCGCGGCACGCCCCGCATCGCCAACCGGCTGTTGCGCCGCCTGCGCGACTTCGCCCAGGTGGAGGGCAACGGCCGCATCACCTACGACCTGGCGCACGATTCCCTGAGCCGCCTGGGCGTGGACGCCAGCGGCCTGGACGCGATGGACCGCAAGATCCTCCTCACCATCCTGGAGAAGTTCGGCGGCGGTCCGGTGGGCGTGGAGACCATCGCCGCGAGCGTGGGCGAACAGCGCGACACCATCGAGGACGTCTACGAGCCCTTCCTCATGCAGGAGGGCTTCCTCATGCGCACGCCCCGGGGCCGCACCGCCACGCTGCGCACCTACCAGTACTTCAAGAAGACGCCGCCCCCCAGCTCCCCGCAAGGGGCGCTCTTCTAGCCCGCACCACTTCCCGCCATGAGCCAAGCCTCCGCGCCCGCCGTGCCCACGGTCATCCCCAGTCCCCGCGACTACTACGGCGACCTGATGCGCGCCTCGCAGGCCACGCGCGCGGGCTTCCTCGCCGAGCGCGAGCGCTGGCTCCGCGGCGTCCCTGTGGAGGGCCGCGAGGAGCTGCTCTTCGAGTTCGAGATGTGGCTGCGCGCCGTGGAGCGCTACCTGAACCTCCACAACTCCGTGATGGACGCCCGCGCCCGGCCGCTCGTCACGCGCGACTTCCATGAGGAACTGGTGGACGTGCGGGACGCCATGGAGCGCGCCGTGCGCGTCGCCCGGCACCTGCAGGACCCGGACAGCGACCCGAAGATGGTCTTCCGCAAGTACGTGGAGACCCAGCTCGCGGACGACCGCGTGCGCCGGCTGCTGATTGAAGAAGAGCTGGACCAGGAGACCCCGCCGGAGAGCCTCTTCGTCGTGCGCGAGGCGTTCGACGCGCTGAAGAACCTGCTCGACAACCTGCTCCAGCTGCCGCTCATCGGTCTGTCGCTGTTCCAGGACGTGGGCAAGCTGACGCTGCGGGAGATCGTCCTCAACCGCTACTTCCGCCCCTTCCGCCCGCTGGAGTTCCGCGTCGAGTACGACCGGCTGCGCTCCGTGCGCCTGCTGGACGTGCTGGGCTCGCTGCCCGCGGACACGCGGCCCCTCTTCACCACCGCGTTCCTGGGCCTGTTCCGCGTGCTGCACTACCTGACGCACGTGGACCCGGAGGCGCAGCCGCCCGTGCCGCGCCGCGTGCGCGTGCTCCTGTCCCTGGTGCGCGGCGAGGTGTCCGCCGTCGCCAGCTACCTGCACACGGACCTGTCCCCCAAGGCCGGCCCCAAGCACCTGCAGGCCGCCACGCTGCGCGCCGCGCGCGACCTGGCCCGCGAGACGGACCGCATCTCCCGCGAAGTGCTGGTGGACCTGGACCGCGACCCCGCCGCCCCGCTGCGCGCCGCGGAGGCCTTCACCACGCTCCTGCGCCAGCAGATCGTCGCGCTGGTGGACGCGCTGGCCCCCAACGGCTCGCTGGGGGATGAGGCCTTCGGGCACCTCACCAGCGCCCAGGACGCCGCGCTGCGACTGCGCAAGGACCTGTGGGTCTACGCCCAGCTGTGCCGCGCCGCCGAAAGCCACCTGCGCTCGGAGGACGTGGCCGCCGCCGAGCGCGTGCTGGAGGCCCTCAAGTCGTTCCTCGACTACTTCCACGACGGCGGCTACCAGCTGCTGCGCTACGCGGACTACGACGCCTTCGACCGCTTCACCTCGCTGCTGGTGGAGCTGCCCTGGCCCCCGGAAGGCCCCGGCATCCGCAGCCGCCTGGCGGAGGACCTCCGGCGTTTCTCGCAGACGCTGGAGACCACCTTCCACGCCGTCAGCCGCCGCTCGCTCCTCCAGGGCCGCGGCTTCGACAGGCCGGACGCGGAAGCCCTGCGCGACCGCTTCCTGCCGCCCGCTCGCTGACCCACCCTCTGCGTCACGATTCCCGTCAAGCCCCGGACTCCCCGTATGTCCGGGATGTGCGTTTGCTTCCGGGCACTCGCCTGCGATAGAGACGCGCCCCTGTCACGTGGGTGACACGCACTCCGGGTTGGCGTGAAACCACTCGGGTGCCCCGGGGTTCGAAGGATGAATTCCGGACATCGCTGTCACGGTGGGAGGCGCAGTGGTGGGTTTCCCAAGAGGGGTGTCCGGGCCCGGCTCCCGGTTGTTCCCTGTCCCGGCGTCCCATGCGCCAGCAGTTCCGGGGGGTTGGGAAGGGCGGGGCCTCCTTTTCAGGCAATTCTTGTGTCACGGCCGCGTGGCATGTTGATTGCTTTTATGCGCAGCGCGTCAGGCCGCCGTGGAACGGCCTGACGGGGCCATACCCCGCGTATGTCAGTACGAAGCAGTCCCTAGAGGCGACACCGACATGCTCCAGTTCAACGACTTCCAGCGCACCCTCTCCCAGCCGGCCATCTGCCGCGGCGTGGGGCTCCACTCCGGGTTGCCCGTGACGCTGACCCTGAAGCCCGCGCCCTCGGGGCATGGAGTCGTCTTCGTCCGCACGGACCTGGAGCGCCCGGTGAGCATCCCCGCGCTGGCGGAGTACGTGGTGGACACGTCGCTGGCCACCACGCTGGGCCGGGACGGCGTGAAGGTGGGCACGGTGGAGCACCTGATGTCCGCGCTGGCGGCGCTGGGCATCGACAACGTGCGCGCGGAGCTGGACGGGCCGGAAGTGCCCATCATGGACGGCAGCGCCGCTCCCTTCACGCACGCCATCATGGAGGCCGGGTCGCACGAGCTGGACGCGCCGCGCGAGTACCTGGTCATCAAGAAGAACGTGGCGGTGACGGACGGCGACAAGCAGGCCTCGCTCACCCCCTCCCGGCGCTTCCGCATCAGCTGCACCATCGACTTCGAGCACCCCGTCATCCAGGGCCAGTCCTTCGACGTGGACGTGAACGACCGGGGCTTCTCGCGTGAAATCTCGCGCGCCCGCACCTTCGGCTTCCTGCGCGACGTGGAGAAGCTCAAGACGCTGGGCCTGGCGCGCGGCGGCTCGCTGGAGAACGCCGTCGTGGTGGACGAGGCCGCCATCCTCAACCCGGACGGCCTGCGCTTCCCGGACGAGTTCGTGCGCCACAAGATTTTGGACGCCATCGGCGACGTGTCCCTGTTCGGCCGGCCTGTCATTGGCCACATGACTGCGTTCAAGACGGGACACGCGCTCAATCACAAACTGGTGCGCAAGGTGCTGGCGGACCCCTCCAGCTTCGACATCGTCACCGCGCGCCGCCGGGACGTGGAGGGGCGTGAGCCGGGCCGTGGAAGCCTCGCGGGCGCGTTGGAGCTGGAGCCCCTGGTCGCCTGAACGACAGACTGGCAATTCCTTGCCAGTCCCGGGGACCTCTATTAAGTCGGCGGGCTATGTCCATGCGCTCTACTCGCATCGCCCTGGCCGCCCTCCTCGCGGCATCCCTCACCGCCGGCTGCAACAAGGAGAAGGCGCCGGCCAATGCCCAGGCGCCCGCCGCGCAGGTCCAGGCCGCCAACGCCACGGAGCCGGCGCCGGACACCGTGGTGGCCACCTTCGGCACCGACCAGAAGGTCACCTTCGGTGAGCTGAACGAGCGCATCAAGGAGCCGCTGGCGAACCTGGACAAGCAGAAGTTCCAGCTGCGCAAGCGCGGCCTGGAAGGGCTCGTCACGGAGCGCCTGGTGAAGGCCGAGGCGACCAAGCGCGGCATCACCGAGGACCAGCTGCTCAAGGCGGAGATCGACGACAAGATCCCCGCGCCGCCGGAAGAGAAGATCAAGGAGGTCTTCGACGGCGCGAAGGGTCAGCTGCCCCCGGGCGCGACCTACGAGCAGATGAAGCCGCAGATCGTGGAGTTCCTGTCCGGCCAGCAGAAGCAGGAAGTGGCCCAGAAGTTCTTCGACTCGCTCCGCGCGGGCGCCAACGTGAAGTACGAGCTGCCCGAGCCCCCGCGCCCGCCCGCGGAGCGCAAGCAGGTGGCCGCCACCGGCCCGGCCAAGGGTCCGGAGAGCGCGCCGGTCACCATCGTGGAGTTCAGCGACTTCCAGTGCCCGTTCTGCAGCCGCGCCATCGGCACGGTGGACGAGGTGACGAAGCTCTACGGTGACAAGGTGCGCCTGGTGTTCCGCCAGTTCCCGCTGGACTTCCACCAGCAGGCGCAGAAGGCCGCCGAGGCCTCGCTGTGCGCGAACGAGCAGGGCAAGTTCTGGGAGATGCACGACAAGCTCTTCGCCAACCAGAAGGCGCTGGGCGTGGATGACCTGAAGAAGTACGCGGGCGAGCTGAAGCTGGACACCGCCAAGTTCAACACCTGCCTCGACTCCGGCGCGACGGCCGCGACGGTGAAGTCCGACATGGCGGACGGCTCCAAGGTGGGCGTCACCGGCACGCCGGCGTTCTTCATCAACGGCATCATGCTGTCGGGCGCGCAGCCCCTGGACGAGTTCAAGAGCATCATCGACGCGGAGCTGAAGGGCGCGAAGTAGTCCGGCAGCGCCTGCAGGGAGGGATGCGGTGGCGTCCAAACCCAGGGCCACGCCCCGCGTGAGCGGTGAGGCGGCTTCGCTCGAACTGGAGCGGCCGCTCGCTGCTGTCGTCTCTCCCACCCGGCCCCTTTCGGCGCACTTCCTGGCGCCGGAGGGGCTGGTGCTCCTCCCGGAATCCCACGGCGCGGCCGGCTTCTTCGCCGGCAGCCTGGGGACGCTCTCGGTCGAGGAGGTGTTCGCCCAGATTCTCTCGGGCATCCGCACCGGCCAGCTCGTCGTGCAGCACGGCACCGTGCGCCGCACGGTGGCCTTCCGCGACGGGCAGGTGGTGTTCGCCACCTCCAGCGAGCGCTGGGAGCGCCTGGGCGCGGTGATGGTGCGGCTGGGGCTGATGACGGAGGCGCGGCTCACCCAGGCGCTGGCGCAGGTGACGCCCGCGCGCCGCATTGGCCAGGTGCTCACGTCGCAGGGGCTTGTCTCCGAGGCCAGCCTCTACAGCGCCATGACGTTCGTGGTGCGCGAGGTGGTGCTCAACCTCTTCGAGATGGTGGAGGGCAGCTTCCTCTTCCTGGAGGCGAAGTCCCCCGCCGTGGACGCGGTGAAGCTGCCGGAGCGCACGCGCGACCTGGTGCTCACCGGCATCAAGCGCGCGGAGGAGACAGGCCGCTTGCGCCGCCGCTTCCCGGACGACATGCGCGTGACGCCCGGCCCCCAGGGCGCGCTTCCTGGCGAGGAGGCGCTGTTCGTGAAGCTGGGCGAGGGCACGACGCTGGGCGCGCTCCGGGCCGCCTACGCGGGCAGCCAGTACGCCTTCTACAGCGGCGTGGAGGAGGCGGTGCGCGGCGGCCACCTGGCCGTGCAGGCCGCGGAGGCGCCTCCCGTTCCAGGTCCCGCGGTGGAGGGCATGGCCTGGGAGCTGTTGTCCGCGGAGGAGCGCTACAACCTCCTCCTGTCGCTGGTGCACCGCGCGCTGCGCGAGGCGGGCCGCGACGTGGACCTGCTGCGCGGCTTCGTGGAGTCGCCGCCGCCGGGGCTGGAGGAAGCCTACCAGGGCGTCACGCTGGGGCCGGACGGACGGGTGGACGTGGCCCGGCTGCGCGCCAACGTGTCCACCAGCGGCGGCGAGGCCGTGGGCCGGGCCATGGCGCTGGAGGCGCTGGACGCGTTCGTGTCCTACGCGCTGTTCTCCGCGCGCAACGTGCTGCCGGCGGACGTGGCCGAGCGGCTGGCCAACACCTACCGCACCCTCCAGGGCGGCCTGTCGTAAGGCCGGCCCCGGGCGCGAAGTTTCCACCGTCTGACAGCACACACCGCCCCCATGTGCCCCTGGCGGGCCCGGAGGTGGGTGTCCACGTTCCTCCCCACGGCTGGCGGCTGGCGGGGGACGAGCACATGGGCGCGATGCGGATGTTGGGTTGGGGTGTGCTTCTGCTGAGCACGGCGTGCGGCGCGTCCCGGACGGCGGTGACGAAGGCGGAGCCCGGCACGGGCGGTTCCGGCATGGCGTCGGACGAGTCCTCCGTCGCGTCCACCACGCGGCGCTATGTGGACGAGGACCTGGGCTTCGAAATCATCCGGCCCACGGCGGAGTGGCAGCTGGATGAGACGAACGAGCGCACCCCGGAGGGGCTGGCGATTCCCGTCATCCTGCGCCACCGCGTGACGGGCGCGCAGGTGGTGCTGCAGGTGGCGCCCGGCGTGGCCACGCCCGTGCAGTTCGCGGAGCGGCTGACGCAGGGGCTGCGCCAGCAGCCGGGCTTCACCACCACGGATCCGCAGCCCATCGCGCTGTCGGACAACGCGGTGGGGTTCGACTTCCAGGTGGGGGAGGGCGTGCGCGGCAAGGTGGCCGTCCGCGAAGGCAACTCCGGCCGCGTGCTGATGATGCTGGCCACCTGGCCCACGGAGGCCACCGCTGGCATCACGGAGAGCGTGGACGCCCTGATGGCGGGCGTCCGTCCCCTGCCGGAGCCGAGCGTGGCGGTGCGGGCACCCAGCGCGCCTGAAAAGGAGCCCGGCGACCCGCGCTAGCTGGCGCGAGGAACCGGGCTTCGAGGCCCCACGCGGCGGTCCGCGCGGGGCCCGGAGACGCTCCGCGAAGGACTACGCGCGGGTCGGCTTGCCCTTGGCGGCCTTCGAAGACTTGGCGGCCTTGGGGGCCTTCGCGGGCGCCTCGGCCTTGGTGGGCTCCGGCTGCGAGGCGATGCGCGCGGCCTGCTGGCGCACCAGCTCCACCAGGGTGCGCGCGCCCACGCCCGTGCCGCCCTTGTTGAGGTAGCCGCGCTCCTTGGGGCTGTTGGACGGACCGGCGATATCCAGGTGCACCCAGGGCGTGTCGCCCACGAACTCCTTGAGGAAGAGGGCCGCGTTGATGGCGCCGCCCCAGCGCTCGCCGGAGTTCTTCATGTCCGCCACGTCGGAGCGCAGCGCGTCCTTCTGCAGGTCGCTGACGGGCAGGCGCCACATCTCCTCGCCCGCGGCGCGCGCGGCGGTGAGCACGCTGTTCACCGTGTCGTCGTCGTCGCCGAAGGCGCCCACGATGTAGCTGCCCAGCGCCACCATGCACGCGCCCGTGAGCGTCGCCAGGTCGATGATGGCGGACGGCTCGTGCTCGCCGGCCCAGGTGAGCATGTCACCCAGCACCAGGCGGCCTTCGGCGTCCGTGTTGGTGATCTCCACCGTCTTGCCGGAGCGCGCGGTGAGGATGTCACCGGGCTTGTACGCCGTGCCGGACGGCATGTTCTCGCACGCGCCGATGAAGGCGTGCACGGGGAAGGGCGGCTTCACCACGGAGCCGATGACCTTCATCGCGGCCAGCACCGCGGCGGAGCCCGCCATGTCCGTCTTCATCTCCACCATGCCCTCGGTGGGCTTGAGCGACAGGCCGCCCGAGTCGAACGTGATGGCCTTGCCCACCAGCGCCAGCGGGGCGCGCTTCGCGTCCTTCGCGTTCTTCGGCGTGTAGACCAGGTGGATGAGCCGCGGCTCCTGCACGCTGCCGGCGGTGACGCCCAGGAACATGCCCATGTTCAGGCGCTCAATCTCCTTGCGCGCGCCAATCTCCGCAGTGAGCCCGCCCTCCTTGGCGGCCTGCTGCGCGGCCTGCGCCAGCTTCGTGGGCGTCACCACGTTGGGGGGCTCGTTGACCAGGTCGCGCGCCCAGTTGACGGCCTCCGCCAGCTTCAGGCCCAGGGTCAGCGCGTCGTCCAGCGCGCGCGACTTCTCCGTGCCCTCCGGCAGGGACAGCGTGGCGCGGGTCAGCTTGGGGGCGCCCTTGTCCTCGCGCGCGGAGGACTTGTACTTGTCGAAGCGGTAGACGCCCAGCTCCAGGCCCTCCACCACCGCGCGCACGGCCAGCGCCGCGTCGTCCGTGGCGGGAACGCGGAAGCCGATGGCGGTGGACTTCAGCCGCTGCGCCGTCTTCGCCGCGCGGCCCGCGGCCAGCCGCAGGACCTCCGGCTGGAAGCGCGCGCGGTTGCCCAGGCCCAGGAGCAGGACGCGGTCCGCGCCCAGCTTCCCCAGCGTGTGCACGACGAAGGACTGGTCCACCTTGCCCTTGAAGCCCTCCTGGGTGGCGGCGGCGCGCAGCTTGCCGTCCAGCGCCGAGTCCGCGGCCAGCAGCGGCGCGGGGGCGGAATCACCCAGCTCGCCCTCGAAGAGGGGGATGACGAGCAGCTCACCGCTCACCGGCGCGGCTTCACCGGAGACGAGACTGAATTGCATGGCGACTTGGACTCCTGGACAGAGGGAGGGGGTGATCCGAGGGGCGCGACTGTAGACGCGCCGCGTGTTGCTCGCAAAGCGCTGGTTGCCACTCCGGCATTGCAATGCCCCGGCGCGCTGGATAGCTGTGCACCCTCAATGCCCACCCTGCTGCTGCATCTGACGGCCATCGAACGGTTGGCGGCCCACCCGGACGGGCTCCCCGCCGACTGGGTGCGCGCGTTGTCCGAGGACCTGCCGTACGCGCGTTTTGGCGCGGCGCTGCCGGACCTGCCGCTGTGCGCCGGCGTGCGCGGGGGCCTGGGCGTGATGATGCAGCCGGAGGCCGGCTGGCCCCCCTTCGCGCGGCTGTACCACGAGCGCGCCCCGGTGGGCCTGGGCCTGAAGATGGCGGAGCTCGTCGCCTCTGGCGCCCTCGTGGGCACGGAGGCGGGCCTGGCCATCCTCGCGGGGTATTTCACGCACCTGAGCCTGGACCGGCGCCTCCACCCGCTGGTGGACCAGCTGGTGCTGCGCTACCGCCGAAAGGGCGAGCGGGCCTCGGACGCACGGCGTCAGGTGGAGTGGGCCCAGACGCTCTTCTTCCTGCGCCAGCAGGACGGCACGGATGGCGTGGGCACCGCCCGCATCCGCGAGAAGTTCCAGGTGGTGAAGAGCTCTGGCATCCCGCTGCGAGGAATTGGCCGGGGCATCTACGAGCTGGTGCGTCTGGCGTCGCAGGACCGCGTGGGGCAGGCCCCCACCAAGGCGGAGCTGGACGGCTGGGTGCGCGGTCTCTACGTCTCCGGGCTCTTCCTCTCCAGTCCGCTCGGCCGCACACGGGCCCTCCCGGCGTACTCGCAGCTCTCCTTCCAGGAGCTGTACCGCAATGATCACTTTGACTTCGCGGTGGAACTGGACGCCGCGCTGGAGGTGACGCGCGGGCTGCTTCGAAAACTGCACGGCTACATGGCGCGCGGCACCTACACGCCGCGCACGCGCGCGCGGTTCATGGAGGAGTTTCCAGAGGGAACGCTGGGCGCCACCGCCGCGTAGTGAACGGATCCGTACGGCCCGCGTCTCGGGCCTGTGTTCGCGTGCAGGGCATCCAGCCGATCGAGCAGGTTGCCCTCCGGGGCGTGGCGCTATCCGAAGCGGGGAGTGCCTCCTATCCTCGATAGGGAATGACAGTCTTGCTCCTCATGGCGGCGGGTGTGTTGGCGGGTGGGCTGGGGGCGCTCCTGGGCATCGGGGGAGGCATCGTCCTGGTCCCCGTGCTCGTGTTGGGTTTCGGAATCCCACTGGAGCAGGCCGTCCCCGCGAGCCTGATGTGCGTGGTGGCCAACTCCTGCGCCGCCGCCGCCAGCTACGTGGAGAACAAACTGAGTGACCTGCGGCTGGGGCTCACCCTGGAGCTGGCGACGGTGATGGGCGCCATCGTCGGGGGGCTGGTGGCGGCCTTCGTCGCGGAGGCGATGGTGGCCGTGGTGTTCGGCCTCTTCACGCTCTTCGTGGCGCTGCAGATGCTGCTGATGCGCCGCCCCGTCCAGGAGCCGGCGACGGCGTCCAACTACGAGCCCGGCAACTACCCGCTGGGCATCTCCGGCTCCTTCGTGGCGGGCGGGCTGTCCGCGCTGCTGGGCGTGGGCGGTGGCCCGCTGAAGGTGCCGCTGATGACCTACGGCATGCGCGTGCCCTTCAAGGTCGCCAGCGCCACCAGCAACCTGATGGTGGGCGTCACCGGCGCCGCCAGCGTCGCGGCCTACGCGTGGCGCGGCCAATTGAATCTGGGGCTCGTGGCGCCGTTGGTCGTAGGGGTGCTGGGCGGCGCGTCCGTGGGCAGCAAGCTGATGCTGAGGACTCCGACCGCGGTGCTCAAGAAGCTCTTCGCGGCGGTCCTGTTGATTGTGGCCGGACAGATGTTGTGGAAGGGAGGGGAGGGGTTGTGGCCGAGCGTATGGAAATGAGTGAAGCGGAGCCTGAGCTACCCGGTGTCCACCCGTCGATGATGGTGCCGGAGGCAGGACCCCCGCGTCGCAACGTGCAGGCGACGTCGGTGGCGTTGGATGCGGAGTTCCACGAGGAGCTCCCGCAGGAACCCATCACCCAGCCGGAGGTGCTCCCACGCGAGCGCCGGGGGGCCCGGAGGCTCGCCGCCGGGGAGCGATGGATTGCCCGCATGCTGCGCACCGGGGCCATCACCAGTGGGGCCATGTTCGTCACGTCGCTCGGGCTGGAGTTATTGCCGCGCGACGAGTCCGTGCACGTGGCCATCGACCTGTTGCGCAAGGGCGCGGCGTCCATGCTGCTGGTGACGCCGGTGGCGCGGCTGGCGATGGCGGGGACGTTGTTGGGCCTGCGCGGCGAGTGGCGTTACGCCGCCATCGCCGCGGGCGTCATCGGGTTGCTCGCGCTGGCGGTGGGCGCGGGCTTCCAGGCCTGAACCGGAGTCAGACGCAATGAAGACCGCGCGCGGGGCTACACGCCGCGCGCGGCGAAGTGCGCGAGGACGTTCTTCACCTTCGCCACTTCATCGTGCTGCTTGAGGTCCTCGTACATGGGCAGCACCGCCTCGAACTGCTCGCGGGCCGCGGCGTAGTCCTGGAGGTAGTAGCAGGACAGCCCCAGGTCCCAGCGCGCGCGGGCCTCGTAGACGTGGTCGTGCATCTCGCCGTACACGTCCACCGCGCGCAGCAGGTGCGGCCGCGCGTTGTCGTGGTGGCCCAGCAGGCCTTCGGACTCGCCCAGCAGCAGGTGACCCAGCGCGAGCGCCTCCGCGTCCTCGCCCTGCTCCAGCAGCGGCACTGCCTCCAGGAAGCGCTTGCGGGCGGGCTCGTACTCGCCCTTGGCCATGCGCAGGTCGCCAATGTCCAGGAGCAGCCGCGCGATGCGCTCACTGTTGCGCGTTTGGCGGTAGAGGATGAGCGCCTCCTGGTACTTCTCCTCGGCGCCGTCGGCCTCGCCCATGGCGCGCAGGGACTCGCCGATGCAGGCGCGGGAGAGCGCCTCGCCCTCGCGGTCGCGCGCCTCGTTGAAGAGCAGGGCGGCGGTGGCCATGTGCTCGATGGCGCTCTTGTGATCCTCGAAGTAGGCCTTCACCACGCCCAGGCCGAAGAGCGCCTGCGCCTGGCCGGGCTTGTTGCCCGCGGTCTTGAAGAAGCCGAAGGCCTCCTCGTAGTGCTCGCGGCTCGCCGCGTGGTCCTCCAGCATCCCGTACAGCTCCGCCAGCGCCACCAGCCCCTGGCCCACTTCCGAGGGCGAGCCGGTGATGCGCAGCGGGGCGAGCGCGTTCTTCTGCTTCTGGATGGCGTCTGCGATGTGGGAGCGTTCGTTGTCGGACGGGTGCATGTCAGTTCTCGTGAACCTTGCGGCGGCGGGCGCCCCTGTCCAGCGAATCGTGCTTCTCGCCCCCTTCAGCGCCGTTGCCATCGGGCTCGGCGTTTCCGTTGCGCTCGGCCTTCTCCTTCTCGTGGACCAGCAGCGGGGAGAAGAAGCAGTCCTTCTTCGTGTACTCGTCGAAGGCGAACGCGAAGCGGTAGCTGGCGGCCGCGCGCTGGTTGCAGTCCGTGCGCTCGCAGAAGCGGCAGGAGATGCCGCTGGGGATGGCGTCCTTGCGCAGGTCGTTGGTGGGCAGGCCGTACGCCAGGTACTTCGCGTTCTCCGCGTGCGTGCCCAGGCCGATGGAGTACGCCGTGCCCTTCACGATGGAGCCTTCAATCGGCTGCAGTTGCACCTTCGCGAAGCAGAAGTACGTCGTGCCGTCCGGCATGATGGAGTACTGCCGGGTAATCTGGGACGGGTTGAGGAACGCCAGGTGCACCGCCCACTTCGCGCAGGAGCCGCCGCCGGACGCGAAGCGGATGCCGGTGCCGCTGTAGCGCTTGGAGATGTTCCCCGCGATGTCCGCGCGCAGGAAGTGGAAGGGCAGGCCCTGGCGCTTGGGGTCGGACAGGTTGCAGATGCGGTGGGCCACCGTCTCGTAGGTGGTGCCGAAGATGTTGGAGAGCAGCTCCACGTCGTAGCGCGTGCGCTGCACCTCCTTGAAGAACTCGCCGTAGGGCAGCATCAGCGCGCCGGCGAAGTAGTTCGCCAGGTTCACCTTGATGAGGCGCTCCGTCTCCCCGTGCCGCATCCGGCCGGCGCCCAGGATGCGCTCCACCAGCTTCTCGCGGTCCATCACCATCAGGCCCATGGACGCGGCCACCTGGAACTTCAGCGGCTGCTCCGTGAGGTCCGGTGACAGCGTGAGCGTGCGCGTGTCCAGGTCCAGCCGGCGCACCACGGACGAGCCGCTGGTCGCGCGTTCAATCTGCACCTTGAAGTCGAACCGCTCCTCCAGCATGCGGATGAGGTTGCTGCTGGTGAGCTGCTGCTCCAGGCGGAAGTCGCGGCGCAGTCCCTCCGCCTGCTCCTCCAGCTCCGGGAAGTAGTTGCGGTGCTTCTCCAGGAAGTCGCTGACCTCGTCGAAGGGCGAGTAGTCGAAGCGCACGCCCGGCGTGTTGCCCAGACCGGAAGGGGAGCCCTGCGTGCGCGTGCGCTCCTCCACGTTGAGCTGCGCGAGCACGTTCTCCAGCTGCGTGCGCGTGTTCTTGTAGAGGTTGAACAGCGCGGCGACGGTGCCGGCCAGCTTCGGCTCCGCGGACAGCGACTGGAGCGACTCCGAGTCGATGTCCAGGCTCTTGAGCAGCGGTTCATCCAGCAGCTTCGCCAGGGCCTCGTCCACGCGGCCCTCGCCCAGCGTGGACATGAACTGCTCGGGGTCCTGCTCGAAGTAGCGCAGCGCCTTCCACAGGAGCGGGAAGGGCATCACGCGCTTCCCCTTCTCAATGAGGTTCAGGTACGCGGGCGAGACGCCCAGGTCCTTCGCGGCGTCCGCCTGCTTGATGTTGCGTTGCAAGCGCAGGCCTCGAAGCTTCAGCCCCACGTTCGCGTTCAGCGCGTTGTCGTTGTTCATGGCTCCAACCCCCGGCGGGCCGCGTCAGGAGGCGCGCTCCAACACCGGGTCTCTGGATCCACTCTGCAAATCGATTTACCGATTTGCAATCAACGTTTTCGGATCGCCGCAGCGCTGTCCCGCAGGCGACGCGCGAAGGGTTGACTGCCCCCACCCTGGCCTTCCAGGGACGTAATCCCATGTAATCACAGGGCTTTCAGGCGTCCCCGGTGTGCGGCGGCGGCGCTTGTGCACCGCGTTGTCAACCCTTGACTGACGCGGCGCGGCGGGGCTGGGGAAAAGTCAGTAAAAAAGCGCCAGATTATTTACAGCGACTCACCGCGCTTCCGGGAGCCTCCGGAAGACGATCGCGACGTTGGTGCCGCCGAAGCCGAAGGAGTTGCTCATGACGGCGTTCACGCGGGCCTCGCGGGCGGTGTTGGGCACGCAGTCCAGCGGGATGCGCGGATCCTGATTCTCCAGGTTGATGGTGGGGGGCAGCACACCGCGCGTGAGGGCGAGGATGCTGATGACGGCCTCGGCGGCGCCGGCCGCGCCGTTCATGTGACCCGTCATGGACTTGGTGGAGGAGATGGCGAGCGTGTTCGCCGCGTCGCCGAACACCTTCGCGATGCCCTCCGTCTCCAGCAGGTCGCCGATGTCCGTCGAGGTGCCGTGGGCGTTGAGGTAGCCGATGTCCGCGGGGGCCATGCGCGCATCCTTCAGGGAGGCCTTCATCGCGCGCTGGGCGCCCTCGTGGCCGGGCGCGGGGGAGGTGACGTGGTAGGCGTCCGAGCTGGCGCCATAGCCCACGAGCTCCGCGAGGATGCGGGCGCCCCGGGCGCGGGCGTGCTCGTACTCCTCCAGGATGAGGATGGCCGCGCCTTCCGCGAGCACGAAGCCGTCGCGGTCCTTGTCGAACGGGCGGCTCGCGGCCTGGGGCGCGTCGTTGCGGTTGGACAGGGCCTTCATCGCGGCGAAGCCGCCCACGCCCAGCATGGAGATGGGGGCCTCCGCGCCGCCCGCCAGCGCCACGTCGAACTCGCCGCGCTGGATGCCACGCATCGCTTCACCGATGGCGTGCGCGCTGGTGGAGCAGGCGGAGTTGGTGGCCCAGGACGGGCCCTTGATGCCGTGGCGCATGGAGATGTAGCCGGGCGCCATGTTGATGATCATCTGGAGGATGAAGAAGGAGCTGATGCGGTCTGGCCCCTTCTCCAGCGCCTTGCGGTGCGTCTCCTCCAGGCTGCTGAGACCGCCGATGCCGGAGCCGATGACGGCCGCCACGCGCTCCGCGTTCTCCTCGGTGATGACCAGCCCGGAGTCCTCGAGGGCCATGTCCGACGCGGCCACCGCGAACTGCGCGAAGCGGTCCATGCGGCGCACCTCGCGCCGTTCGATGTAGTCCTCCGGGTTGAAGCCCTTCACCTCACCGGCGAAGCGGCAGTCCAGCGCGCTCGCGTCGAACAGGGTGATGGGCCCCACGCCGCTGCGGCCGTTCACCAGCGCGTCCCAGCTCTTCTCCACGCCGATGCCACAAGGGCTGATGAGCCCCATTCCCGTCACGACGACGCGCCGCTGTTCCATCGCGCACTCCTTGACCCTGCATGTTGAACGGGATGGTATTATGACCATCCTTCCATGAGTTCAAGCCAAAGGGAGCCCCGATGAGCGAGCAGGCAGACAATCCACGCACGCGGACGGTGACGTGGCGGGACCCGAAGGAGGGCGCTTCCGCGGCGAAGAAGCTGTCGGGGCTGGAGTACCTGCGCGCCATCCAGCGGGGCGAGTTGCCGGGGCCGCCCATCGCGGAGCTGATGGGCTTCACTCCCGTGGAGGTGGAGGAGGGCCGGGTGGTGTTCGCGGTGAAGCCGGGCGAGCACCACTACAATCCCATTGGCATGGTGCACGGCGGGCTGGCCGCGACGCTGATGGACTCCGCCATGGGGTGCGCCATCCACACGATGCTGCCGGTGGGCGCGGGCTACACGACGCTGGAGCTTCACGTGAACTACGTGAAGGGCATTGCCCACGACACGGGGCAGCTGTTCTGCAAGGGCGAGGTCATCCACCTGGGCGGCCGCGTGGCGACGGCGCAGGGCCGGTTGGTGGACGAGAAGGGCACGCTCTACGCGCACGGCACGACGACGTGCATGGTGTTCCGGCCGCCGGGCGCGGGCGGCAAGGAGTAGGGGCGATGCGCTACACCGCTGAACACAAGCAGGCCACGCACGCGCGCATCCTCGCGGCGGCGGAGAAGCTGTTCCGCGCGGAGGGCTTCAGCGGTGCGAGCGTGGAGCGGGTGATGCGGGCCGCGGGCCTGACGGTGGGCGGCTTCTACGCCCACTTCACCTCCAAGGAGTCGCTGCTCGCGGAGTCGCTGCGTGCCTTCATGACGGCGCGCAGGACGCCCTGGCTCGCGGGGCTGGAGCAGACGCGGGGCCGCGTGTTCCTGGATCGCTTCGCGCGGCGCTACCTGGATCAGTTCGACCGGGGCACGGGCGATACCACCTGCATGATGCCTTCGCTCCTGTCGGACCTGACGCGCGCGGCGCCGGAGGTGCAGGCCGCGTTCGGCCAGGGGCTGGAGGACCTGGTGGGCCAGGCCCGGACGCACCTGCCCCCGCGTGAGGGCGCCACGCCCCGGCAGCAGATGCTGGCGACGGTGGCGCTGTGCTTCGGCGCGATGACGCTCGCGCGGGCCACCGCGTCCCAGCCGCTGGCGGGGGAGATTCTGGATGCGGCTCGCGCGCTGCTCGTCGCGGGGGCTCCCGTGGAGGGGGAGGGGAGCGCCACGAATGAGGCGCCTCGCGCGCACGCGGCGCCGCGGAGGGTTCCTGCCTCGCGCAAGAAGGAGCCTTCCCGGAAGCGCCGTGTCAGCTCCGCGCGCAAGAAGCCCCTTTGAGTGAACGTTTCGCCGACGCGTGTCCTCGTGCGTCCACATTCCGGGCTGGACGGCATGGGGGGCGCCGTGGAGTCCTTCCGCGCGGATGCCGGACCGTGGGGACTGGGTGGACGCGTTGAAGACGATGGTGGCTCGTGTGTGGCTTATCGGCCTCGCGCTCACGTTGGGGGCATGTGCCTCCGCGCCGCTTTCGGCCCCCTGGGACCAGGCGGTTCCCCTCCGCTACAACATCCTCTACACGCACGACCCCGCGCCGCGTCTGAACGTGGAGGTCTTCCTGCCTCGGAAGTTTCCGCGCGAGTTCCTCTTCCGGCAGCCAGGGCGTGTGGAGTCCCTGTTCGTCACGGATGAGGTCGGCACCCGGTTCGACGTCTTCCCCAGGAATGGCGTGGTGCAGGTGCCCGAGGGGACGCGCATCATCCGCTACGCCTACCCGCTGGCCTCCTCTCCTCGAGGGGGCGGCAGGCACCTGTTCGGAGGCATGGGAGAAGGAGACACGTGGCACGTGGCCGGCAAGGCCTACTTGCTGACCCCCAGCCGCGTGACAACCGACATGCGCGTGGACCTCACCGTGTCCGGTGCGGGCGCGCTCCTGCCATGGACACCCGACGACAGCGGCGTCTACCACCTGCGCGGCGAGGACCTCATCGACGCGGGCTTCCACTCCTTCGGCGGCAGGCGGTGCGAGGCGCACGTCGGAGCCTCCGTGATGGAGGTCGCCCTGCTGGGCCGCTTCACGCACCTGACGGACGCGGACCTCTGCGCGTGGCTTGAACAGGCCGGGCGCGAGGTGGTCACCGTGCGCAAGTCCTTCCCGTACCCGCGCATCACCGTGCGCGTGTTGCCAGTGCCCGGTGATGCCACGCCCGGAGTCTTCGGCATGACCCTGTGGAGCGCTCCGCCCAGCATCTCCATCCTCGTGGGGCAGGACGCCACCGCCGCGTCCTTCGCGAAGGACTGGGTCGCCGTCCACGAGATGCTGCACCTGACGCATCCTGCGTTGGTGCCCCGGGAGGCCTGGCTCACCGAGGGCCTGGCCACCTACTTCACGGAGCTCGCCCGCGCGCGCTCCGGACGCCAGACGGCCCAGCAGGCCTGGCGGGAGCTGACGAACGGCTTCGCGCGAGGCCAGGCCGCCTCGCGCTCACGCACCATGAAGGAGGTCGTCGCCGAAGAGCGAAACTTCATGGGCATCTACTGGACCGGTGCGCTCTTCGCACTGCACCTGGACGTGGAGCTGCGCCGCGTGACGAACGGCCGCGCACAACTGGAGGACGTGCTGGAGTTGCTCGCCACGCACGGCCCCACCGCGACGCTCGAAAGCTTCGGAGCCGCCGTGGACACGGTCGCGGGCCAGCCGCTGTTCGGTGCGCTGCTCGCCCGCCATATGCCGAAGCCCGCCTTCTCCGAACTGGCCCCCTTGCTGGAGAACCTGGGCGTCCGAATTGACCCAGGCGGCGTCACGCTCCATGCTGCGCCGGGCAGTGGGTTGCGTGAGGCCCTGGATGGCGAGCGGACCTCGGACGACGCGAGGTAAACCCCTGGAAAAGGAAGAGGTCCGTAACCCATTCCCGGTTGTCGCGTATCGCATGCATCCGCGAGGTTCGCGGCTCCCGTAGATGAGGTCCGCCATGTTCCGCAGCGTCCTGATGCTCGCCGCCGCCCTGTCGCTGTCCGCGTCCGCCGCCGAGCCCGCTCCTTCCGACAAGCACTTCGTCTTCCATGATCCGAACAGCCGCGACACGGTGATGTTCGTGCTGGACGCGCCGCTGGAGGTCATCAACGGCCTGTCCAACCAGGTGACGGGCCGCGTGGATGTGCAGGGGCAGAAGGCCAGCGGCCGCTTCCAGGTGCCGGTGAAGTCCATCAAGACGGGCAACGAGACGCGCGACGGCCACCTTCAGAACGACCGCTGGCTGGACGCGGCGAAGCACCCGGACATCGTCTTCGAGTTCAAGGACGTGGCCCTGCCCGCGCCGCTCGCCAACGCGAAGCCGGTGGTGCTCAAGACGAAGGGCACCTTCACCATTCACGGCATCACGCGCGAGGAGCCCGTGGAGGTGACGGCCACGTACCTCCAGGAGACGGCCGAGACGAAGAACCGCGCCGCGGGCGAGCTCTTGCGCGTGCGCGCGAAGTTCCAGATTCCCCTGGAGGCCTACGGCATCCAGCGCACCGAAGCGCTGCTGCTGAAGGTAGGCGAGCGGGCCGAAGTCACGGTCGACGCCTGGGGCTCCACGCAGTTCAAGCCGTAGCGGTTGTTGTCGTCAGTTCCCTCGTAGTCACACCCCCAAGCGGTACGAAAGGAAGCAACACATGAACGTCAAGGCTCTTGCGGCGGTCGTCGGCACCCTGTCCCTCGGCGCGCTGGCCACCGGCTGTGCGTCCAACAAGGCGGCGGAGGGCAGCAAGGTGCACGCCGCGTCGCCGGGCGCGGCCGAAGGCGCCGAGGCCAGCTGCAGCAACAAGCCCGCCGACAGCGCGGCTCCCGCCGCCGCCTTGTTGGACGC
>NZ_RAWP01000105.1:0-34936 GCF_003668935.1 Corallococcus sp. AB032C
GGTGATGGGGGTGGGGGCGAGGCAGGTGGAGCGGCGGTTCCATGCGGCGGTGGGGCTGTCGCCGAAGGTGTTGTGCCGCATCGCGAGGATGCAGCACGCGGTGGAGCTGTCGCGGGAGTTGGAGGGCGCGGAGTGGGCGTTGGCGGCGGGGTACTACGACCAGGCGCACCAGGTGCGGGAATTCCGGGCGCTGACGGGGCTGACGCCCAGGGCGTATGTGCGCGAGCAGGCGGAGGTCGGATTCGTCCAATCGCCGGAGGGGGCGGGTGCGTAAGGTGGGGGTGTTCCCACTTCGAGGAGGCACACCATGTCCACCGCACCGCAGCAGGCCGAGCAGCACCACCGCATCGACTACATCGAGCTTCCCGCGAAGGACATCGCGGAGGCGAAGCGCTTCTACGGCGCCGTGTTCGGCTGGAGGTTCGAGGACTACGGCCCGGACTACACGAGCTTCATGGACGGGCGGCTGAACGGAGGCTTCGACAAGGAGCGGGAGGCGTCGAAGGGCGGCGCGTTGCTGGTGCTCTATTCGAAGGACCTGGACGCGACGCTGGGGAAGGTGCGCGAGGCCGGAGGACACATCGTGAAGGACACGTTCTCCTTCCCCGGAGGCAAGCGCTTCCACTTCACCGACCCCGCGGGCAACGAGCTGGCGGTGTGGACGGAGCCTTGAGGCGCTGAAACAACGGTAGGGCGGGGAGTGCCGCGGTTCACGCGAGCTGTCGCGGTCCCAACACTCCCGGCCCTCCCGTGACGTGCGGTGCGCGAGTGTGCGGGGCGCGGAGTGATCCCGCATCGCTTGAGTTCCTGGCGCGCGGTAGAAGTCGGGCCGGCTCCTCCCTGGGAACGTCGCCCGTGCTCGCTACCGCCAACGCCACCATCCTCCACGTCAACGACACGCCCGCGAGCCTCTATCTGGGGACCTACTCGCTGCGCCAGGCGGGCTACCACATGCTGGAGGCGGTCACCGGGGGCGAAGCCCTTCAGGTCGCCTTCGATGCGCGCCCCGACGTCATCGTGCTCGACGTGAAGCTTCCCGACATGAGTGGCTACGAGGTGTGCCGGCGCTTGAAGGAAGACCCTCGCACCCGCGAGATCTCCATCATCCACACCTCCGCCACCTTCATCACCGCGGAGAAGAAGGTCGCGGGCCTGCGCGCCGGCGCGGACGTCTACCTCACCCAGCCGTTCGACCCCGAAGAGCTCATCGCCACCGTCAACAGCGTCCTGCGCCTGCGGCGCGTGGAGCGCGAGGCCCTGGCGAACGCCGCCCGCCTGGAGGAGGCCGACCGCAAGAAGGACGAATTCCTCGCCATGCTCGCCCACGAGCTGCGCAACCCGCTGGCCGCCATCTCCGTCGCGGTGCAGATGCTCGGACAGAAGGACTCGAACGGCCTGTCCGAAGCCGACGCGCGCCGTCGCGACATCATCGAGCGGCAGGTGCGCCACCTGCGCCACCTGGTGGACGACCTGCTCGACGTCAGCCGCATCACGCGCGGCAAGTACGCCCTGCGCCGCGGCCGGCTGGACCTCAACACCGTGTTGCAGCACTCGCTCGCCGCCGCGCGGCCCGTGCTGGAGGAGCGCGGACTCGTCTTGCGGGAAGCCCTCTCCACCGAGCCCTGCTGGGTGGACGGCGACCGGACGCGCCTGGAGCAGGTCTTCACCAACCTGCTCGACAACGCCGCCAAGTACTCACCCGAGGGCGGCATCGTCACCGTGGGCGCCCACGAGTCCGAGGACTCGCGCGTGCGCGTCTCCGTGCAGGACACCGGCATCGGCCTGCGGCCGGAGGACCAGGAGCACATCTTCGAGCTCTTCGCGCAGCTGGACGCGGGCCTCGCGCGCAGCCGGGGCGGACTGGGCATTGGCCTGACGCTGGTGCGCCACCTCGTGACCGAACACGGTGGCCAGGTCGACGTCTTCAGCGAGGGGCCGGGCCAGGGCAGCACCTTCACCATCACGTTGCCGCTGCTCACGGCCTCCGCGAGGCCCGAGGCCATCGTGGAGCGCATCGAGTCCCGCCGGGGCGAGTGGCGCATCCTCCTGGTCGACGACAACCCCGACGCGCGCGAGGGCCTGCGCGAGATGCTCCAGCTGTGGGGCCACACCGTCGCGGTCGCCTCGGACGGTCCGGAGGCGCTCGCCATGGCGACCCCTGGCACGTACGACGTCATCATCCTGGACATCGGCCTGCCGGGCCTGGACGGCTATCAGGTGGCGCAAGAGCTGCGCGGGCGCGTGGCGTCGGACGCGCACCTCATCGCGCTCACGGGTTATGGGACGCCGGGGGACCGGGCTCGCAGCGAGGAGGCGGGCTTCGACCTGCACCTGGTCAAGCCCGTGGAGTTGGTGGAGATCGGCCGGGTGCTCGCGCAGCTGGGGCCCGTGAAGCGCGGCACACGCCGCCGGTCCCAGATGAAGAGCGCATAGGACCTCACGCCCGGGGCTGGAGGCCCGCCGCGGGCTGCTCCGTGCCTCGCCGTGTCCACCGGTCGCGGATCCATGCCCGGGCGGGCTTCTCCACGCGCTCATGCACGAGCACGCTCAGCCCCACCGAGCCCACGACGAACGCCGCCACCGCCCAGGCGGACGTGGGCGACTCACCCAGCCGCTTGAGCACTGCCTTCCAGGCGAACAGCACTGGCATGTGCAGGAGGAAGAGCGCATAGCTCGCCTCCCCCAGCAGGCGCAGCGGCCGTGAAGCCAGCACCCGAGCCACGGCGCCCTGGCTCCACGACAGCAGGATGAACAGCGCCGCGAACACCGGCGCCAGCAGCCCGTTGTGCAGCAGCGGGAAGGGCAGCGCGGTGCTCCCCGCGAGCGCCGCGATGACTCCCGCGCACACCACCGCCAGTGCCACCGGATGCGAGCGCTGAGCCTCTCCGGACCGCAGCAGGAAGAAGCGCGCCGCGAGGATGCCCAGGATGAACTCCGGCAGCCGCGCCAGCGGGTTGAAGCGCAGCGCCAGCATCCACGGGCCGGAGTTGTACGCGGACGCCGTGCCTCCGGTGTGGTCCGGATCCACCGTCATGTAGAGCGCCGGGAACACCATCGCGGCGCCGTACGTCACCGCCGCGCCCACCGCGAGCGCCTTCGGCCCCAGCAGGCCCAGCCTCCCGGCCAGGAAGGGGAAGGCCGCGTAGAAGAACGCCTCCACCGCCAGCGACCAGCCCGAGCCGTTCCACGCCATCGCCGTCCAAGGTGTCCAGCTCTGGATCAGCAGCGGCGTGACCACCAGCGCCTCCGCGTGCTGCAGCCCCCTCCAGGGTTCTACTGCCCACGTGTCGCGCAGCCCCTTGAGGTACGCGGGAGCGTCGAGCGCCAGGCCCAACGCATAGACGGGATAGATGCGCGCGAAGCGGGCCACCCAGAACGCCTTGCGCGCCGCGTACGTGCCCGGCGGCCGCTCCAGGTAGTTGTAGCCAAGGATGAATCCCGACAGGACGAAGAAGAAGCTGAGACCCAGGTACCCGCTGCCGAGCAGCCCGTGCAGCCCCGGCGGCGCCTCCGTGCCGGAGAAGACCAGGTGATACACGTGGTAGGCGACGACGTGCGCGGTCGCGAGGAACCGCAGACCGGTGAGTGCATGCAGTTGCTGCAGGGGAGAAACCATGAGGGCCGCGAGTCTCGCAGCCCCGAGCGCGCTCCTCAATCGGGCCCGGTGCCATGGGCCTGCCCGGCGGCTGGAGAGACCCACGGCGCGAGACAGGTCACCAGAAGTGTTTCAACTCCACCCACGGCTGGAAGTCCTTCGCGATGACGCGCACCGGATGCGCTCCGCGATGGACCGCGACGGCAGGCTTTGAGCAGCCGAAAAAGCGGGGCCACCGGACAGGGCCGCCCGACGGGCGCGCAGCTCAGAAGCCTGTCCGACAGTCGGACAGGCTCGAACCACACGAAGCCGAGGAAGCGTGCCTGACGGCGTCCCACGGTGAGCCGCGACGCAGTGCGTGCGCGGACGGCAGAGGGGCCATGGACGGGGCCGTCCGCCGGGCGCACCGGCCAGAAACCTGTCCGACAGTCGGACAGGTTTTTCGCCGCACGGGGCCCGCGGACTTGTCTGACAGTCGGACAGGTTTTTCGCCGGCCGGGCCCGGAGGGTGACCACCTGGCTGGCAATGAGAATGGTGGGCCCGCATGTCCATGTCAGACCCCTGTGGTTGGATGGCGATGCTGGGACGAGGAAGGGGAATGGGGATGGGGATGGGACGGGGAGGACTCGTGGCGTACGTGGAGGCGCAAATCGAGCGCGATATCGCGCTGGGGCGGCTGCACCCGAGCGGGCAATTCGGCCCGGAAGCGAAGCTGGCGCGTCACTATGGGGTGAGCCGGGGCACCATCCGCGAGGCGCTGCGGCGGCTGGCGGCGCGGGGCCTTGTGGTGCAGCACCCCGGGCGCAGGACTCGCGCGGTGGCGCTGGATGAGTCGCTGACACTGGAGAACCTGGGCCTGGCGCTGCATGACGTGCGCAGCCCGGAGGCCCGGTGGCTTCTGGAGGGCTACTTCAGTCTCAAGCGGCAGGTACTGGTGGAACTCCTGGTCGACTGCTGCACGAGGGCCTCGGACCTCGACCTGGACCGGCTGGGGAGCACGTGCTTCACGCTTTGGAACGCAGGGCGCTGGGAGTCGGGGGAGACCTGCGCGCAGGTGGAATTCGAGTTGCTGCGGCTGGCGGCCCGCGTGGCGGATCGTCCCGGCCACGTGCTTCTCGTTCAATCCCTGCAGCGGGCATTCCTGGGCGGGGCCGCCCGACTGCTGCCCTTCATGGGTGGTGAGGCGCTGCGCGAGTGGGCCTGCTGCGTGAGGGGGGCCCTCTCGGAGCGTAACGTGCGGGTGCTTCAGTGCGAGCTGCCGGCACTGCTGAAGGCTTGCGATGAACTCGTGCTGAACGCCTTCGCTCCCGTCCCCATGAAGCCTGCGTCCCCCGAGGCCCCATGCTCCCAGGAGGACCTTCTCTGCACCCCTGTGTCAGCCGCCGCGCGGGACGATTCGCCTCCGGAGGGCGGCCTTCAATCCGAGCCACCACCCACCCGCGCCCATGGACAAACGGGCGTGGCGGAACGCGAGGAGGGTGGGGCGATTCGCGGCCGTCTGAGACGGTGGATGGCTCACCTCTGGCAGTCCATTGCGCATTCCCTGGGACGACCCGCCTCGGGTTCCCTCGCTTCAGGCGACCTGCTCAGAGCTGTTCAATGCCGGGAGCAGCCGACGAGCCTTTCACCGTCGCCTCGTCCGGACGCAGCTTCACGCGCACGCGCGGGTCCAGCTTGAGGATGACCGCCTCCACCGCCTGCGCCTGGCTGTAGTCGTTGGCCGGCGTGAGCAGGAAGAGGCCGACGGCCGCGTCGCCTCCCGCCGCCTGCGCCACCTTCCTCACGTGCGCGATGAGGTCCTGCTTGGAATCCACCCGCCCCCGGCTGAAGGCCAGCTTGCCCAGCAACTGGTGCGAATACCCGTCCTTCACCTGGAGCATGTAGGAGGTCATCTCGATGCCCTCCGGCAGCGTCTCCTGCAGGAAGATGACCGACGCCGCGTCCTTCACGGCCGCCGCCTGGGCCAGCACCTCTCGGTCGCGCTCGGGCAGGTACTCGCCGTAGCCCCGGTACTCGTTCTGCTCCAGGGCCCTGCCGTGGAGGTAGGTCGGACCCGAGCAGCCCAGGAACGCGACGGCGCCCAGGACGAGGGAAAGGCAGACAGGTCGAAGGTTCATGCCCTGGCTGTCTAACACACCGCGCGAGAGCGCTCATGGACGCGCCGTGAGTCCTTTCGTGCGCGAAGCTGGAAATGGAGACCCCGGCTTCGGCGTAGAACGGGCCACATGCTCAGCCTGCGCAACCTGGTGAAGGTGTATCCGGGCCCGGTGACGGCCCTTCGTGGCGTGGACCTGGACGTTCCCAAGGGGATGTTCGGACTGCTCGGGCCCAACGGCGCGGGTAAGTCCACGCTGATGAAAATCCTCTCCGGCCTGCTGGAGCCGACCTCCGGCGAGGTGACGCTCGACGGCCTGGACCTCGTGCGCCACCCGGAGGCGCTGCGCCCGCACCTGGGCTACCTGCCGCAGGAGTTCGGCTTCTACCCGTACCTCTCCGGGCAGGACATGCTGCGCTACCTGCTGGAGCTCAAGGGCGTCACCGCGCCGCAAGGGCTCAAGGCCCTGTGCGCCCAGCTGCTGGAGCGCGTGAACCTCACCTTCGCGGCGAAGCGCAAGGTGAAGGAGTACTCCGGCGGCATGCGGCAGCGGCTGGGCATCGCGCAGGCCCTGGCCGGCGCCCCGAAGCTCCTCATCGTGGACGAGCCCACCGCGGGCCTGGACCCCGAGGAGCGCCAGCGCTTCTACCGGCTGCTCGCGGAGGTGGCCCATGAGCGCACGGTGCTCCTGTCCACGCACATCGTGGAGGACGTGGCCATGCTCTGCCCTCGCTTCGCCGTCATCCGCCACGGCCGCGTGATGGCCATCACCAGCCCCACCGAGGCGAAGGCCGCCCTCCACGAATCTCTCTTCGAAGGCACCGTCCCCCCGGCCGACATGGCCGCCTTCCAGCAGGCCCACCGCGTCACCCAGGCCGTGCTCTTCGAGGGCAAGAACCGCGTGCGCATCCACGCCGCTCCGGGCGCGCCCGTGCCCCCCGGCTTCGAGCGCACGCCGCCCACGCTGGAAGACGCCTACCTCCTCCTGATGAAGGACGCGCCCGAGCCCACCGCCCCGGCGCCCACGGCTCCGGAGTCCGCCCCGGCGGTGAGCGCGTGAACGCGTCCCGGCTCTGGCGCGTGGCGCGCACCGAGTGGCGCCACCAGGTGAGGCGTCCGCTGTTCTGGGTGCTGCTTGTTCTGCTGGTGGCCGTGGTGTGGGGCGTGTCCTCCGGCAACGTCACCATCGCCGCGGGCAGCACGGAGGTGGGCGGCAAGAAGGCGTGGATCACCAGCGCCTTCGCCGTCTCGCAGACGGTGCTGCTGCTCTCGTTCATGCTGTTCACCTTCTTCGTGTCGGTGGGTGCGGGCATGGCCGTCATCTCCGACGATGAGGCCCGCGTGCAGCCGCTGCTGCACACCACGCCGCTGACGCCCGCGGAGTACGTGTGGGGCAAGTTCGCGGGAGTGCTGGGCGCGTACGTGCTGGCGCTCGCGGCGATGATGGGGCTGCTCGTCTTCTTCCACCACGTCGTGCCGGCGGGCGCGGACGCGGAGTTCCGCGGGCCCTTCGCGCTGGGGAACTACGTGAGCGCCGCGATGTGGTTCGGCCTGCCGCTCATCGTCTTCATGGCGGGCGCGGCCTTCGCCACGGGCGAGCGCACGCGCCGAGCGGTGCCGGTGTACTTCCTGCCGGTGGGTCTGTTCTTCCTCTGCGCCTTCTTCCTCTGGGACTGGTCCCCCGGCTGGTTGGAACCGCGCGTGAACCGGTTCCTGATGGCGCTGGACCCCGGCGGCTTCCGGTGGCTCACGGAGACGTGGATCAAGGTGGACCGGGGCGTGGACTTCTACAACACGCAGCCCGTGGGGCTGGACGCGCTCTTCGTCACCAGCCGCTTCGTGCTCATGGCCCTGGGCCTGGGCGCGGTGGCCTGGAGCGAGCGCCACTTCCGCCGCGCGCTCCGGGGCGAGGTGCGCACGAAGGCCCCGCGCAAGGGCGTGACCCTGGACGCGCCTCCGAAGCAGGTCGCGCTGTCGCACGCGGAGGCGCCGCTGTCCGCGCTGCGAATGGGCGTCCGTCCGCCAGGCTTCTGGACGGGCCTGAGGACGGTGACGCGCGCGGAAGGGCGGGGCCTCCTTTCGCAGCCGGGGCTCTACCTGTTCCTGCCGCTGCTCATATTGCACATGGTGTCCCAGGGCGCCACGGCGGTGGGCTCCTTCGACACGAGCCTCCTGATGGTGCCCGGGCGCTTCGCGGTGCGCACGATGGGGCAGGCGTCGGTGCTCGTGTGTCTGTTGTTGATGTTCTACGTGGTGGAGTCGCTGGAGCGCGAGCAGGCCTCCGGCTTCGCGCCCATCCACGACGCGACGCCGGTGCGCACGCTGTCGGTGCTGCTGGGCAAGGCGCTGGCGAACAGCCTGGTGGCGGTGGCGCTGCTCGCGGCCATGGCGCTCGCGGGCCTGCTGGTGCAGGTGTCCCAGGGGAAGGTGCCGCTGTCGCTGACGCCATACGTGCTGGTGTGGGGGCTGTTGCTGTTCCCCACGTTCCTGCTGTGGACGAGCTTCATCCTGGCCGCGCGCGCGGTGACGGGAGGCCGCTTCGGCACCTACGCGCTGGCCCTGTCCGCGCTGGGCCTCACCGGCTACCTCGCCGTGCGGGGTGACCTCACCTGGGTGACGAACTGGCCGCTGTGGGACGCGGTGCGGTGGACCGACCTGGGCGCCTTCCAGGTGGACCGCGCCGCGCTGGTGCTCAACCGCGTGGCCGCGCTGGGCCTGGCCGTCTTCTTCACCGCGCTGGCGGTGCGCTTGGATGGCCGTCGCGTCCGGGACTCGGTGACGACGCTGGAGGGATTGAAGCCCGCGGGCCTCGCGCGTGGGCTGTGGCGGCTGGCGCCGTACCTGGCGGTGCCGGCGGTGGCGCTGGTGTGGCTGGGCATCCTCGTGGGGCAGGGCCATCAGGGCGCGGCGGCGAAGAAGCGCGCGAAGGAGTACTGGCAGAAGAACCTGGCGACGTGGAAGGACGCGCCGCAGCCCATGCAGGCGGACGTGGACCTGGACGTGGACCTGGAGCCAGAGGCGAGCGCCTTCCGCATGAAGGGCACGTACACGCTGATGAACCGGCACGCCGTGGCGCTTCCGCGCTTCGCCTTGAGCGGCGGCGATGGATGGACGGACGTGCGCTGGACGCTGGACGGCAAGGACGTGACGCCGGAGGACCGCGCCGGGTTGTATGTCTTCACGCCGTCCCCGCCGCTCGCGCCCGGGGCGAAGGTGACGGTGGGCTTCCAGTACGCGGGCCACGTGCCGGACGGCGTGTCCCGCGCGGGCGGCGCGTTCAAGGAGTTCATCCTCCCGTCGGGCGCGGTGCTCACCAGCGAGACGCCCACGTTCGCGCCGGTGGTGGGCTACGAGGAGGAGCGCGGCATCGACCCGAAGGAGAACCGCTACGAGCCGCGCGTGTATCCAGACGACTTCTACGAAGGGCCCACGGAGTCCGCGTGGGGCAGCAACATGCCGTTCCCCTTCCGCATCCGCGTCAGCGGCCCGGAGGCCTACACGCTCAACTCCGTGGGCGTGCGGGAGAGCGACACGGTGAAGGACGGCCGGCGCACCACGGTATGGCGGAGCGATTACCCCGTGAGCTTCTTCAACGTCATCGCGGGGAAGTGGACCCGCGTGGAGGGCGCGGGCACGGTGGTGTTCCACGACCCGGCGCACGGCTACAACGTGCCGGAGATGATGCGGGGGCTGGAGGCCGCGCGCCGGTACTACTCGGAATGGTTCCACCCGTACCCGTGGGCCGAGCTGAAGCTGTCGGAGTTCGCCGGCCTGGACAACTACGCGCAGGGCTTCCCCACGGACATCACGTTCTCGGAGTCCATCGGGTTCCTTACGCTCACCACGCCCGAGTCGAACGCGGTGCTGCTCGTCACCGCGCACGAGGCCGCGCACCAGTGGTGGGGCAACCTGCTCGTCCCCGGCAAGGGGCCCGGCGGCAACGTGCTGTCGGAGGGGCTGTCGCACTACTCGGCGCTGAAGCTCATCGAACAGCTCGACGGGCAGGAGGCGCGCCGGCAGACCGCGAAGCGCATGGAGGAGCGCTACGGCAAGGACCGGCGCGTGGACGCGGAGCAGCCGCTGGTGAAGCTGGACGGCTCGCGCGACGGCGACACGGTGGTCCTCTATGAGAAGGGCGGATGGACGTTCTGGATGCTGGAGGACCTGATGGGCCGCGACGCGATGCACGCGGGGCTCCAGGCCTTCCTGAAGCAATACATGAACAACGCCGACCATCCGGTGCTGCAGGACTTCATCGCGGTGATGCGCCCCTTCGCGCCGTCTCCCGACGCGTTCGACCGCTTCACCCGGCAGGCCTTCTTCGAGGTCGTGGTGCCCGAGTACCGCGTCAGCGACGCGCGCGTGACGAAGTCCGGCGGTCAGTGGGTGACCACGGCGACGGTGACGAACGTGGGCACGGGCCGCATGCCGGTGGAGGTGACGGTGACGAAGGCCGGTGAGTCCGCCGCGCCCCTGGGGGCCACGGAGGCCGTGACGCGCGTGGAGCCCGGCGCGGGCGAGGCGGTGCAGGTGACGCTGCGCTCGGAGTTCGAGCCGGAGCGGCTGCTGGTGGACCCGGACGTGCGCGTGCTCCAACTGCGCCGCGAGCAGGCCCAGGCGACGCTGTCGTCGCCGTGACGCGATGACATGACACGGTGACACGCGTGTCTCCGCGCGCCGGGGACACGTTGTCACGGTGTCCTGCTCCCATGGTGTGTTGCTCCCTCCGCGAGCAGGCTGGCACATCGATTGCGATGGGTGTCCTCCGCATGGCGGACCTTGGGGGTCCCGCGCCATGACGGGGGTTCATCACATGGTCGGAACGCAGTGGAAGCTGGGTGTGTCGCTGATGTTCGTGTCGGCGGTGGCGTTCGCGCAGGAGGGCGTCACCACGGGGTCGTTCCCGGTGGAGCGGCGCAACGTGGTGACGGTGTCCGTCCCCCTCGAGAACCTGAGTCAGTTGTCACTGGAGGGCGAGCGCGTGATGGGGGCGCGCTTCTCCGTGGGGCTGGGCGTGTTCGCGTACTTCCTCCACGACCGGCTGCGGCTCGAGGAAGCGGATCGCAGTGGTTACGAGGGCTACAACTACACAGGCTCTCAATTCGGTCTGGCGCCCTCGGTGCGCTTCTACCTGACGGGCCGGGCACCCCAGGGGCTGTGGCTGTCTCCTCGCCTGGAGGTGAGCGCGGGGCGCAGCTCCAATGTGCCGGTGGGGGACTTCCTGGACGACTCGCTGGCCAAGGACAGCGGCTCGGACGTCTGGTCCTTGGGGGGGGCGGCGACCCTGGGCTACAGCGTGGTTCTGGAGTCTGGCTTCACGGTGCAGGGTGGCGTCGCGCTGGGGGGCCGGCGCGACGCGATTGGCTATGACGCCCTCGTCATGGACTCCGTGGAGGGGCTCAAAGTGGAGCGGATCCACGAGTCGAAGTGGCTGCTCACCCAGCGCATCCTGCTCAACGTGGGCTGGGCCTTCTGACGTCAGGGCGCGTGGGCTTGCGTGCTCACGGTCCACGGCGCGCGGGTGGTGTCCACCCACAAGAGCTGGAGGTCCCAGCTTCCGGGCGCGGAGCCGGGCGTGTCGGTGGCGACGGCGAAGACGCGCGTGTCCGGCTGGGGGGGCACGGAGAAGCTCGTGCGCGGCGCACGGTTGGCGTCGTTGGACGGCACCACGCCCAGCGTGACGGTGCCACCGGAGGGCAGCGGCAGGCCGTCCTGCGCGGTGGCGGAGGCGAAGGGCACGTCGAGGAAGGGCGCGTCCGGCAGCACGCGGCGCTCCGAGCCCAGCGGCCCCACGTCCACGGCGGGCGTGTCCGCGGCCGCGTGAACCCAGCGCAGGCGCAGGTTGGACGGGTCGCTCGCGAAGCGGTCCGTGAGGGGCAGCAGCGTGAACGGAGACGCCGCCGGCCGGGGCGGCTCGAGGTAGCCCGCGGCGACCATCAGGTAGCGCTCGCCCGGGACGAGCGTGGGCGTTGTCGCCGTCGCCACCGGCGCGCTCGAGGGACGCTCCGTCCCGGACGCGGCGGCGAAGAAGTCCAGCGTGTACGCGCCCGGCGGCACCTGGAGCGGCGAGGACAGCGTGCCGTAGGAGAGGCCACCGGACAGCTCACGCTCGCCGGCGAAGAGGTCCAGCGCGGGCGCGTCCGGTGACGCGTGCAGCACGTACACCGTGGGGTTCTGCCGGAGGATGGCCAGCGTGCCGTCGCGGCCAGCGGTGAGCAGCGAGAAGCCGTCGCCCGCACGCGCGGAGGCGGACATGAGGCCGGTGGCGACGATGAGCGTGTCGGTGCCGGAGCCGGGCGCGGGCACGGTGAAGGACGTCAGTGCCTGGCCGCCCGTGCGGAGGCCCACCTGGAACGCGGCGCCCGAGGGCAGCACCTGAGCCTGCTCGCCGGAGTCGCGGAAGCGCGCGAGCGACGCCACCTCCACCGAGCCGTCATTGCCCAGGTCCACGTCCACCGTCGGCGCGTCCGTGCCGGCGTTGACGACGCGCACGCGCGTCTGGCCTCCGTCAGCGGGCACGGTGTTGTCGCGCAGGAGCAGCGTGCGCATCGCCGCGCCGGAGTCCGAGGCGCTGAAGGCCCCCGCGGTCACCACCGTCCAGCGCGTCCCTGCCTCCATGCCCACCCGCTGGGACACGACGGGCGTGGAGCTTGCCGCCGAGCCCGCGGGCCGCAGCTCCACGGTGACGGCGCCCGCGTCGCGCGTGAGGTAGGGCGTGGTGGCGCCATAGGCCACGGCCCGGGCCACGGGCGTGGGGTCGCCTGCGAGGTAGACGTCCATCGCGGGAGCACCCGGCGCGGCCTGCACGATGCGCAGCTGCGCCTCGGTGGGCGGGACGAGCACCGGCCCGTCCTGGGTGGGAGGCGCGTCGGAGTCCTCCGCCGAGCCGCCGCCGCACGCGGGCGCGAACACCCCCAGCGACGTGAGCGCGACGACGAGCAGTGTCTTCTTCCGCATCCAGGCCATGTCGAAGTCCCCCTTCCTCGGCGGGCCGCGAACGCGGCTCGGCACCGATGTCGACAGGGGTAAGGGTGGGCATCACCCCCACGCGGGCGAACCCCCACGCAAGGGCCACTGTCCGCCCGCGACGTTGTGCACCGGCGCACGTCGCAAGCCCCGGGCATCACAGGCATGGAGGGCTTCGACGTGAGGCCGAAAGCGATCACCCGGCCCCGCGGTCTCGGTCGCCCGGCCGCCGCGGCGCGGCATCGAACGGGGTGGCTGCCTGGGCCATCCCCTGTTCAAAACGCATCATCGCGCGAGGAGAGAGGAACGGCGCGTGGGAATGCCGGGGGACGTGACGGCGCTGGTAGGGTCGGTGGCACCATGAACCTCGCGTCCCTTCCGCTCATCGTGTCCCTGCTCGCGGCGCAGACGCCCGCGCCGGCGCCGTCGAAGACGCCCCCCGCGCCGGCCGCCGCCGCGAAGGCACCGTCCGCCGTCCCTGGCATCGCCCCGCTGCCCGGCCTGCCCAACCTGTGGGTGAGCGGCGTGCCGCCGGTGCCGCCCGCGCTCTCCCAGCGCGTGCAGCAGTACCTGGAGTCCCGCTCCGCGCAGTTGCTGGACGTGAGCGGGGATGGCCAGCAGGTGCTCATCTCCACGCGCTTCGCGGACGTCAACCAGCTGCACCTGGTGGAGATGCCGCTGGGCGCGCGCACGCAGCTCACCTTCACGAAGGAGCCCATCAACCGGGCGCGCTTCCTGCCGGGCAACCCGCAGATTGTCTTCTACCTGCAGGACACGGGCGGCGGAGAGTTCTACCAGGTGCTCAAGCTGGACCGGCGCACGGGCCGCTCGGAGCTGCTGACGGACGGCAAGAGCCGGCATGAAGAGCTGGTGGTGTCGAAGGATGGGCGCTGGCTCGCGTACGCGGGCACGGGGCGCAACGGCAAGGACACCGACGTGTACGTGGCGCCCACGGCGGACCCCAAGCAGGCGAAGCGGGTGACGGAGGTGGCGGGCAGCTGGGCGCCGCTGGAGTTCTCGCAGGACGGCTCGAAGCTGCTGGTGCGCCAGTTCCGCGCGGCGGACGACGCGGACCTGAGCGTGGTGGACGTGAAGACGAACGCGCGCACGCAGCTCACGCCCAAGGAGGGCAAGGGCAGCGTGGACGCCGCCGTCTTCACGCACGACGGGCAGGGCGTGTACGTGGCCACGGACCGCTACAGCGACTTCGCGGAGGTGTACCGGCTGCCGCTCACGGGCGCGCCCCAGGCCGCGCCGCCGTCGCTGACGAAGTCGGTGCGCTGGAACGTGCAGAACCTGGAGCTGTCCCCGGACGGGCGCAAGCTGGCGGTGGCCATCAACGAGGAGGGCTTCGGCCGGCTGTACCTGCTGGACACGCGCACGCAGGCGCTTTCGCCGGTGGAGACGCCGCGCGGGGTGATTTCGCAGGTCCGCTTCCCGGCGAAGCGGTCGGACCGGGTGGCGTTCTCGCTGACGTCGGCGCGCGTGCCGCTGGACATCTTCACGGTGGACCTGGGCACGAAGAAGACCACGCGCTGGACGCGCTCGGAGGTGGGCGGGTTGGATCCGGAGACGTTCGTGGAGCCGGAGCTGGTGCGCTATCCGTCCACGGATGGCGTGAAGGTGCCGGCGTTCCTGTACCTGCCGAAGAACGCGAAGGGGAAGGTGCCGGTGGTGGTGATGTTCCACGGCGGCCCGGAGGGGCAGAGCCAGCCCATCTTCAGCGCGCAGACCCAGTTGATGGTGACGGAGCTGGGGATGGCGGTGCTGCTGCCCAACGTGCGTGGCTCGGAAGGGTACGGCAAGGCGTACCGCGCCATGGATGACGGCGTGAAGCGCGAGGCGAGCCTGGCGGACATCGGGGCCACGTTGGACTTCGTCGCCTCCCGTCCGGAGCTGGACGCGGCGCGGGTGGGCATCTACGGCGGCTCCTACGGCGGCTACATGACGCTGGCGACGGCGGCGTTCTTCCCGGAGCGCATCAAGGCGGCGGTGGACGTGGTGGGCATCTCGTCCCTGCCGTCGTTCCTGCAGAACACGCAGGCGTACCGGCGGGACTTGCGGCGCGCGGAGTACGGCGACGAGCGCGACCCGGCGGTGCGCAAGGTGCAGGAGCGCATCTCGCCGCTGGGGTCGGTGGACAAGATTCGCGCGGCGCTCTTCGTGCAGCAGGGGGCCAACGACCCGCGCGTGCCGCAGTCGGAGGCGGAGCAGATCGCCCAGGCGGTGCGCAAGAAGGGCGCGGACGTCTGGTACCTGCTGGCCACGGACGAGGGGCACGGGTTCCAGAAGAAGACCAACCGGGACATGGCCCAGACGACGGCGCTGATGTTCTTCGAAAAGCACCTCCTGGGCCCGGCGGCAGGGCAGGGGAGCGGGGCAGCGGGCGGAAAGTAGCCCCCACTTCGGAGGGACCCGGGCGCGGCCGATATGTCGCCGCCCCGGGGACGTTACACATTGTCCATGTCAGCGAGGAGAGTCCTATCCATGAAGCGAGACAGACAGTCATTGCGTCGGGGTGTGGGAGTGTTGGCGGTGCTCGCGGGTGTGGGCGGAGCGTGGGCGTCCTCGGAGCAGGACCAGATTGCCTTCAGCGTGGCGCGGACGCAGTTCAACCTGCGGATGACGCCGGACAACGTCACGGGCCCCGAGTTCCAGGTGTCCCGTCTTCCAGGCGAGCTGCGAGGCCGCGTGGCGGACGCCCCGGTGACGCTGAGGCTGGAGGGCGAGAAGGTGAAGGGCAACATCGGGACCTCGGTGGTGAACCTGGAAGTGAAGAAGGACGGCGACGCGGTGAAGGCGAAGGGCGGCTTCTACGGGCGCCCCGTCAACCTGACGCTGTCGCCGCAGGAGTTGACGGTGTACGTGCGCGACTGCACGTACCGGCTGAAGGCGAAGGAGGAGGGCCGCACCTACGAGGGGAAGCGCAGCTGCGACCGTTCGTTCATGCCGCCCACGGTCATCACGCTGCCGGACGCCTTCCTCGCGGCCTCGCCCGCGGAGCAGGCGTCGCTGCTGCTCCTGGCGCTGTAGTTTCCCCGTAGGCTCGGGACGCGATGACGCGTTCCGTTTCCCATGGAGAGGGGGCCTGGCACCGGATGCCGCCGGTGTTGGGGCTCCTATGGGTGTTCGCGCTGGCCGCGTGCGCGAGCGAAGGCTCCTTCGAGCGCGAGTCGTTCGAAGCAGCGACGGGTGACGACACCCCGGCCGAGCGCGCGGGCCTCGGATTCACGCGAGAGGGGGCGCTGGAGCGTGCCGGGCCTGTGGGAGGTGAGCGCGCCCGGCAGGCGGAAGCGGCCCGGGTGGTGCGTGAGCTCTGGGAGGTCGCGGGTGCGCGCGGAGTTCCGGGCGAGGCGTGGACCTTCGACTACCAGGTGCACGACGGTGCGCTGACGTTGGTGTCCTTCCGGCGCACGGCGACAGGCCAGGGCGCCGGTGCGGCCGTGGAGTGGAGCGGGTTCTCCCGCGAGCTGACGCGGAGCCTGTCCACGCTGGTGGGCGTGAAACCTCGCCGCGTGCGCTTCTCGCTGGAGCGCGGGGTGGAGCGCTGGCGCTTCGATCTGGAGACGGTCCGCGGGTCGGTCGCGGTCCACGCGCGAACGGTGCCCGAGTCCCTGCCGGGAGCATCCGGGCCCCTGGTGTCGGATGCGCTGACAGTGTCCCGGCAGCTGCTGCCCGCGTCTCGCGTGCCCTGGGAGGGCCGGGTGCATGAGAGGGCAAGGCTCCAGTTCGAAGGCCTGCGATTGCATCCGGAGGTGGAGTTGGTCGTCTTCGAGGTCCAGGAGGGGTCGGGCCGGAGGACCGCTCCCGGGAGCGCTGACCTGCGCATGCCGGTGGTGCAGGCGTTGTTGCCCTTCGTGAACGCGGTGGGAAGCCGCACCGTCGAAGTGGATCTGGAGGGAAGGCACGTGCGCGGTGAAGCCGAGCCACGCTGGCGGGTGGTGGCGGCGACGACGCTCGAACCTTCCGAGCCTCCAGAGGAGATGCAGGACATCGCCAAGGAGTACCGGGCGATGCAGGAGGACATCCTCCGGCGCTGGCGTGAGGAGGTGAAGGACAGTGCGCGCCTCGCGGGCGTGTGGTCCTTCGAGCAGCTCGCGTACTGGTACGTGGGAGGCTTCATCGCGAAGGGCGCGCTCGGCGCGATGGAGGCCGTCGCGCCCACGGTGGTCTCGGTGCTCGGGAGAGGAGGGGCGAAGGCCGCGCAGTGGTTCCGCACGGTGTTGATCCGCACGCCGCCCGCCGAGCGCGAAGCCCTCCAGCGCATCTGGATGAAGGTGGAGGCAGAGGGCCTGATGGCACTCAAGGCTGGGGAGCAGGCTGAGCTCCAGTCATTGCTGAAGGGGATGGAACACCAACTCCGAAGGCCCATCACGGACAAGTACTCGAAGGACAAGCTCAGGGAGTGGGCTCGACAGGAGTACTTCGAGGTGCACCGGCCCCAGTTGGCACAAGCCTTGGGGAAGGACCTCCTGGGGACGTATCAGGTGCACCATCTGGTGCCCATCGAGCATGCCCACCTGTTTCCCACCCGCGGTGTCAACGTGGCGGAGAACCTGGTGGGCATGGCGCGGGAGGTCCATTCGAGCGTCAACTCGGTCTGGACGTTCGTGCGGACGAACACGAAGAGCGTCTCCGCCAGGGAGGTGGAGGAAATCGCTCACATCACGCACAACCACTTCGGACGGTGGTTTCACGTCCTGTACGATCCGTCGAAGTCGGGAGCTGCGCTTGCTTCCGCGGAGAAGGCCGCGCTGAAGGAAGTCGCGGCCGTGCTGGGGTTGTAGGCCCTGGCGTTTCAGGAGGCGCGTTCGCTTGGCGGGACTGGATGCGGAGGTACTTGGATGGACGAGGCTGACGGAGGTCTGCCGTCGCCATGGCTTCCGGGTCAGCGTGGATCCGCCATTGGCTGATGCACCTCGTCCTGGCTCAACGCTGGTGGGGCATCCGCTCGATCCCATGCTCGCCGGGATCTATTCGCGAGCGGGCCGAGCCACGCTGGGAGACATCGAGCTGTATCGTCCTGGCTCCGGCCCGGATGGAGTCCTGGACGTGAACGCATGGCTGCGGGGTAGGGGACAGGCTCCTTTCCCTGCATGTGTTCTCTTCGGGCAGGTTTCGAACCTCGCGTACTACTACGGCGTCGTGCCGGCGCTGGCGGATGCGCGCGGAGTCCAGCCCGTGCTCTACATCGACATGCAGGAGGAGCTGTTGGTGGTGCCGGTGGCTTCCAGCGTGGACCAGCTGTTCAACCAGCTTGCCCGGTTCATGGAGCTGCTCCAGGGGGAGCCTGACTTCATCCCAGGCAGGTGTTCGACCACGACGTTCCCCTTCGCCGCAGCAAGGCTCATCGCGCAGGACACGGCCCTCGTGGAGATGATGCGCACGGGTCGCTTCGACGGACTCGTGACCCGGGACGAGGAGAGTCAGCGGTGGATGCGACAGGTGCTCGACCTGTGACTCCGCGCAAGCTCTGCCTCCTCATCGCCTTCACCGCGCTCGTGACCGCCGTGGGCACGGGCGTGTGGCTCGCGTGGCCCGGACCGGACCTCACCGCGCAGGCGGACCTGTCGGACGACCCCGTCCGACTGCACCTCGAATCCAGCGACGACCCGGACAGTGAAGGGAGCGAACCTCCTGACGTCGTCGTGCTGAGCAATGGCATCCGGCTCACCAACATCCCTTCCAACTGCCACGCGGACACTCAAGGCTCCCTCACCTGCGAGGACCGCTGCGACGCGGACGACGCGTGCCCCGCCGACACCGTGTGCGCGCATCACCCGGACTTCGGCTTCCGCGAATGTCAGCCCTTGCACCGCTTCTGCGACGACGCGTCGGACTGCACCCCGTCCGACACCTGCCACCCCGTGGACACGTCCGCCTCGGGCCAGGTACTCCAGCGCTGCGTGCCACAGGGAACGCTGCGCGCCGGAGAACGCTGCACGGGGTACTCACGTGAGCTGGAGGGCCGCTGCGCGCCGGGGCTCCTCTGCGTCCATGAGTTCTGCGGCCCGCCGTGCAACGTGCACGACCCGGACGCCTGCGCCACCGGCACCGAGTGCGCTCCCAATCCCTACCGCGTCCGCGGCGCCTGCGTCCCCAGCTGCCGCGACCGTGCCTGTCCGCAAGGCGAACGCTGCGAGACGGACTACACGGGCGAAGTCCCCACCTGCCGCCCCTTCGTGGGCCCCGCCTGCCTGGACGCCGCGCCCTGCGCCGCGAACCAGGACTGCCTGCGCGGCTTCGCCGAGCCCACCCTCGAAACCGGTGCCTTCGAGTGCCGCACCCGCTGTGATGACAAGGCCCCATGCGCGAAGGGCCTCACCTGCGACGAGACCAGCGGCTACTGCTTCCAGCCCTGCACCCACGACACCGACTGCCCCACCCCCGAGCGCTGCCACGTCCTCCACCGCCGCGAGTCCCAGCGCGGCTGCGGCTTCATCGCGGAGGGACTCCCCGCCTTCCACCGCTAGCCACGCGGCAGCTCCACGATGAACGTGGACCCCTCGCCCAGCACGCTCTCCACCTCGATGTGGCCGCCCATCGCCTCCACGATCTGGCGGGCGATCCACAACCCCAGCCCGAAGCCGCCGTAGTTGCGCTCGGACACCGCGCGCTCGAAGCGGTGGAACAGGCGCGGCAGGTGCTCCTTCGCGATGCCGATGCCGCCGTCCTTCACGCGCAGCCGCGCCCGGTCGGCCTCCACTTCCAACGACACGTGCACCGGGTTGCCCCGCCCGTACTTCAGCGCGTTGGAGAACAGGTTGGTGAAGACCTGATCCAACCGCAGCCGGTCCCACTGCCCCAGCACCTCCGGCGCGAGCACCAGCTCCAGCGGCGTGCCCGAGCGCGCGTACTCCTGCTCGAAGCGCTCGGCCACCTCCCGCACCAGCGCCCCCATCTCCAAGGGCTCCAGCACCAGCTCCAGCTTCCCCGCGCTCAACCGGGACACGTCCAGCAGGTCGTTCACCAGCAGCGTCTGCCGCTTCACCTGCCGGTCCACCCGCTCCAGTCCGCGCTTGAGCCGCTCCGGGTCGAAGGCCGCCCCCGACCGATTCAGCCCCGCCAGCAGGCTCTGCACCTGGAGCTGCAGCGCGCTGATGGGCGTCTTCAACTCATGGCTCGCGATGGACAGGAACTCCTCGCGCAGGCGGATGGCCTGACGCGCGTCCCGGTAGAGGCTCGCGTTGTCCAGCGCCAGCGCCGCCCGCCGCGCCAACTCCTGCGCCAGCGCCAGGTCCTGCGCGTCGTACGCCCCCTTCGACGTGACGAACGTCAGCGCCCCCAGCGTGTGCCCGCGCACCCGCAGCGGCACGCACAGGTACGCGCACGTCCCGCCCGCCCGCGCGTACGACGGGTCCCCCTCCGACAGCCCCGAGCGCGACTCCGGCCTCCCGGACTGGATGACCCGCGCCACCACCGCGAGCCCCGGGGGCGGCACGTCACCGTCCTCGACGCCCGCCGTGGCCACGCAGCGCACGCCGCCGGACTCGTCCTCCAGGAACACGCCGCAGGCCTCCGCGTACTGCGGCACCGCCAGGTGCGCCACGCGCTCCAGCGTCTCCTCCTCCTCCAGGCTCCCCGCCAGCACCCCGCCGGCCTCCGCGAGGAAGCGCTGCGCCGCCTCGCCACGCTGGCGCTCGGTGATGTCCACCATCACGCTCAGGCACTGAGGCGGGCCGCTCGCCGGGTGCACGCGCCCCGTCCACATGGCCACCTGCACCGCGCCACCGTCGCGCCTCCGCGCCGCCAGCGGCGCGCCGTCCAGCACCGTGCCCCGCGTGGCACGCTCCAGCCCGTGACGGAACGCCTCCCAGTGCTCCGGCGGCACGGCAGGCAACACCTTCCCCAGCACCTCCTCCGCCGTCCACCCCAGCATCCGCTCCGCGGCCGGATTCCACAGCCGCACCGTGCCGTCCGGATCCAACAGCATGATGGCCGTGGGGCTCGCCTGGATGATGGCCTCCAGCGTCCCGTGCGCCTCGCGCAGCGCCGCCCGCGCCCGCTGCTCTCGCTCCAACAGCCGCGCCCTCGCCAGCGCCTGCGCCGCGTGGTGCGCCACCAGCTGGAGGAAGGCCCGCTCGTCGTCGTCGAACCCGTGCGGCAGGCCGAAGGTGAACACCAGCGCCCCCAGCGCCCGTCCGTCCACCACCAGCGGCAGACACGCGGACGAGTTCGCCGGCCGCTCCGACCCCGACAGGGCGTCCTCCGCCGTCAGCCACACCGGCCGCGACTCGCGCAGCACCCGCGCCACCGGCGAGTCCTCCTCCAGGGACATCCGCTTCAGCCGCTCCGCCGCGTCCGGCGTGCACCCCGCACAGCGCAGGAGCGAGGCGCTCATCGCGTCCGGCGCCACGCCCCACAGCGCCCCGGCCTTCGCGTCCGCCACCGCCAGCCCCTGCTCCAGCACCACCTCCGCCACGCGCGCCGCGGTGAGCGCCTCCGACAGCTTCGCGGTGACGTGCTGCAACCGCGCGAGCCTTCCCGCCGCCACCTCCGCCGCCTGTCGAGCCTGCCTCTCGGACGCGTAAGCCCGCGCCACGTCCAGCGCCAGCGCCGCCCGGTCCGCCAGCTCCTGGAGCAGCAGCTGCTCTCCCGACTCGAACGACGCCGGCTCCGGCGCCTCCCGCCACACCGTCAGCGTCCCCAGCGCGCGCCCCCGGGCCCTCAGCGGCAGCACCAGCACCGCCTCCACCCCCTGCGCCACGCCCGTGTCCAGCACCTCCGCCGCCACGCCCTCGTCCGCGCGCACCCGCTGGGTGAACAGCGCTTGCAGCCGCACGCGCGCCTCCGGCACCGCCGCCGCCGACGCCACCGTGCGCAGCCACAACCCGTCCTCGGACAACAGCCGCAGCGCGCACGCGGAGCCGAGCAGGGGCACCACCAACCCGCACAGCCGCTCCATCACCGCCGGGGGCTCCAGCGACGCGTCCGCCAGCACCCGCGAGGCCTCCGCCAGCAGCGCCAGCCGCTCTTCAATCTCCGGAAGCCGCGCCCCGTACTGCCGCGCCTCGCCCAGCCTGGTTGCGACCATCGTCATGCCACGTCCCCCCGTTGCACCCGCCATGGGAGCACGCCCTCGCTCGCGGCGCTCTGCGTCCCAGGTCCCGCCATCCCTGACTTCTGAGGATGCTCGACACCCACCCACCGGAAGCGTTGGTGACGGGCACCTGCCTCGTTCCGTGGCCCGGCACCCCCGAGGGCAGGGCGCTCAAGCGCGCACATGGGAGCACCTGGAGCGGCTGGAAACCAAAGGAGCGGCAAGGCGCCGGTTGCTCCGGGCCCGGGTTCGGCTAAAGCGGGGGCCGTGAACGCACCCTCGGAATCACCGGCCGCCCCTTCGGAGGGGCCGGAATCTCCCAAACGCATCGCGATGCTCGCCCTGAGCGCGCTGGGCATCGTCTACGGAGACATTGGAACCAGTCCACTCTACGCGCTGCGCGAATGCTTCACCGGAGCGCACGGCGTCACGCCGACGCCGGCCAACGTCCTGGGCGTGCTGTCGCTCATCGTGTGGTCGCTCATCATCGTCGTGTCGGTGAAGTACATCATCTTCGTGATGCGCGCGGACAACCGGGGCGAGGGCGGCATCCTCGCGCTGATGGCGCTGGCCATGCACCGGCCCCGGGGCCAGTCACACCGCGCGCGGCCCGTGCTCATCACCCTGGGCCTCTTCGGCGCGGCGCTCATCTACGGTGACGGCGTCATCACCCCGGCCATCTCCGTGATGAGCGCGGTGGAGGGCCTGAGCGTGGCCACCCCCGTCTTCCAGCCGTACGTGATTCCCATCTCGCTCGTCATCCTGCTGCTGTTGTTCATGGTGCAGCGCAAGGGCACGGCGGGCATCGGCACGGTGTTCGGCCCCTTGATGACCGTGTGGTTCCTGGTGCTGGCGGTGCTGGGCGTGAAGGAGCTGCTGCACAACCCCGCGGTGCTCTGGTCGCTGTCGCCCGTGCACGGCGTGCAGTTCTTCATCGACAACGGGTGGCACGGCTTCCTGGTGCTGGGCGCCGTCATCCTGGTGGTGACGGGCGGCGAGGCGCTCTACGCGGACATGGGCCACTTCGGCGCGGGCCCCATCCGTCGGGCCTGGTTCCTGCTGGTGCTGCCGTCGCTGGTGCTCAACTACCTGGGCCAGGGCGCGCTGCTCCTGCGCCACGCGGAGGCCGCCCGAAACCCCTTCTTCCTCCTGGCCCCGGACTGGGCCCTGTACCCGCTCGTGGCCCTGTCCACCGCCGCGGCCGTCATCGCGTCGCAGGCCCTCATCTCCGGCTCCTTCTCCACCACCCGGCAGGCCATGCAGCTGGGCTACTGCCCGCGCATGGAGGTGGTGCACACGTCCGCGGAGGAGATGGGGCAAATCTACCTGCCCGGCGTCAACGGGGCGCTGCTGGTGGGCGTCATCGCGCTGGTGCTGGGCTTCGGCTCCTCCAGCCGGCTGGCGGCCGCGTACGGCATCGCGGTGACGACGACCATGGGCATCACCACCGTGCTGGCCTACGTGGTGGCCCGGGAGCGCTGGGGCGTCCGCCGCTCCGTGGCCCTGCCCATCGCCAGCCTCTTCATGGTGGTGGACCTGGCCTTCTTCGGCGCCAACGCGGCGAAGATTGCTGACGGCGGCTGGTTCCCGCTGCTGCTCGCCGTCTGCATCTTCACGATGATGACCACCTGGAAGCGCGGCCGGGACATCCTCGCCGGCAAGCTGCGCGCGGCCAGCCTGGGCCTCAAGGACCTGTTGGGCAGCTTCGGGGACCACCCGCCCCTGCGCGTGCCCGGCACCGCCATCTTCATGACGGGCAACCCGGAAGGCACCCCGCCCGCGCTCCTGCACAACCTGAAGCACAACAAAATCCTGCATGAGCAGGTGGTGCTGCTCACCATCATCTCGGAGGAGATTCCCCACGTGGTGGCCCAGGAGCGCGTGGAGGTGGAGCCCCTGGAGCAGGGCTTCGTGCGCGTCGTGGCCCGCTACGGCTTCATGGAGAACCCCAGCATCCCGGACATCCTCAAGCGCTGCCGGGAGAAGGGCCTCCAGTTCCAGCTGATGGGCACCAGCTTCTTCCTGGGCCGCGAAACGCTCATCCCCACCAAGAAGCCCGGGATGGCCGTCTGGCGCGAGGCCCTCTTCACCTGGATGAGCCGCAACGCCCGCAGCGCCACCGCCTACTTCCGGATTCCGCCCAACCGCGTGGTGGAGCTGGGCAGTCAGGTGGAGCTGTAACCCAAAGCGTTACCGCACCGCGACTTCACCCCAGGAGTAGAACAGCTACTCGGGTGGTGTTGCACGTGTTTTACAGGGCTTGAGGTTTATTCCGCCTCGTAAACCCCTGAAAAGACACGGACAGGGTTCTCAGGGGAGGGGTGTTCTTGACCCGGGGGTGTCAGGAACTGACTGCCACACAGCCCTTTACGCAGGGGCTTGCCTGCTTCAGATTGCACCGCCCCCGCCCATTTTTTCCGGTTCAGATAGAAAAATACGGCAGGGCAGCAACACTTTCGTCGATGAATCGAGAATCTTTTCGCGGGGCAGAGAAAAATACTGTCCCAGCGCAATCGAACTTGGTTACCCTACGGCCAGGTGTCCCCCGGCACCCGGCGTCTGAAACGAGGTCAGCCCTTCCATGCTCCAGGCCATCTCCCCCGCCCCCGTGTCGTCCCCGGCCGTCTCTCCGGTGAAGTCCGTCATGTCGTGGATGGCCGAGCCCCGGATGCCGCTGTCGGAGGCGGCGCCGTACACGGTGCTGAGCGCGCAGGAGCTGTACCCGCGCATCTGCGTGCGTGATCCGTACTTCGCGCTGAAGGACGTGACGGTGCTGCCGGGTGAGGTGGTGGCGCGCGTGCCGGTGCAGATGGCGTCGGACGCGGAGGCGATGCCGCTGGGTCTGGGCGAGGCGGGCCGGCACCTGGCCATCCTGGGCTCGTGCGGCGCGGCGCTGGTGGCGCCCAAGGACGGGCAGCACTTCTACCTGGCCAGCGCGGCGCGCGGTCAGTGGCTGCAGCCGGCCCCGCAGGAGCGCGCCACGGACATGCTCTGGGCGCTGGCGCAGGCGGAGTACACCGGCAAGCGCACCTGCACGGCGCGCACGCTGCTGTCCTCGTCGGACGGCACGCCGCTGTTCAAGCTGGAGGTGGACTACAACGTGCTGTCCGCCGCCGCCTTCACCCGCCTGTTCGGCGAGGCGCGCCAGGAGATGCGCCGCGAGCCGCGTCCCTCGGACACCGTGCAGCGCACCCCGGAGGAGTGGGCGAAGCTGCGGCAGAACCCGTACAGCAAGCCGTTGGACCTCCAGGACTTCCGCATGGAGAGCGACATCATGCGCTCCTCGCTCGTCGTCACCCCGGAGCTGTGCAAGGGCCACTTCGCCATGCACCCGGTGATGCCGGTGGCCGTCGTCGCGGGCGGCATGACGCGCATGGCGACCACGCTGGGCCGTTCGCTGGAGCGCGCGCCCGGCGCCCGCTTCGTGGCCAAGGACGTGAAGCTGTCCGCGGACAGCCTGGCCTACGCGGGCCAGACGGTGGTGTTCGGCGCGCACCGCACCCGCGTGCGCGGCGCGGACCACACCTTCGCCTGCTGGGCGTCCGTGGGCGAGCGCGTGGTGGCGCAGCTGGACGTGACCTACACCCGCGTCGACTGAAGTTCCCGGAAGTCCGCTGGGAGCGCACCCGAAGCGCTGTCGACGCGCGGCCCCGCGTCCCGCTTCAGGTCCACTCGATGTCGTAGTCCACGCGGTCGATGCCCTGCGGCTTCGCGGTGGCCTTGCCCGTCAAACCCAACACCTTGAGCGAACCGGTGAGGATGCCCACGTGGTACGCGGGCGGCATCATGTCCCGGCGCATGCGCAGGGTGCCGGACTTGGGGCCCGTCGTGAGGTACTCGCGGTTGCCGTAGGACACCGCCGCGCTGTACGCCATCTGCGCGCCCGCGAAGAGCTTCTGGGGGTCCCCCCGGGAGATGATGCCGAACACCAGCATCCCGGGTCCGGTGGAGTAGCGGGTGATGCTCACCTCGCCGCACGCGTGGAACACCGCGTCCTGGGCGCCGAGCGCGCTCTCCAGCACGTCCGCCGCGCTGTACAGCATCGTGAGGAGCTCCCGCGCCGGATACGAGCGCAGCTCCGCGTAGTCGTGGTTGAGCTCCCCCACGCGCAGTTGCTCCATCCCGATGGCGCCCGCGTGCTGCTGCACCAGGCCGAGGACGGACTTGAAGATGAGTCCACGGACGGAGTCCCCCTGCTGAAGGGTGGCGATCCGCGCTGCGAGTTCGGCCTTGTCCGACGGCATGACTTCCACTCCTTGGTTCACGGGCGAACCCGGAAGCCAGCTTAACGGCCTCTTTTCACCTGTCGACAAAGCGCTTCACCGGGCGTCGCACCCGTCCCGACCTCCCATGTCCGGTGCCCGGGCCAACGCGCCGGGTTCCTTGGGGCTCCCGTGACTTCAGGCCCGGGGGAGGGCGTCAGCGCTCGTCCAGCAGCATCGGCGCGAAGCCGGCCGCGTCGCAGGACGCGAGCACGTAGCGCACGCCCGCCCGTTCGCCGGTGAAGCCCGCGGGGATGCCGCTCGAGTGCAGGTGCCCGTACACGCACACCTTGGGGGCGAACGCTTCAATGGGGGCGCTGAAGGCGGTGGCCCGCTCGTTCGCGTACACGGGCGGGAAGTGCACCGCGATGATGCGGGTGAGCGGCGTGGGGGAGGCCGCCTCCTTCTTGAGCGCGTCATCGATGGACGTATTGAGCCGGCGCGTCTCGCGCTCCACGTAGCCGGAATCCCCCTGCTCGTCGCCCATCTCCCCGCCCGGCATGGGCGGCGCTTCCGGCGCGGTCCACAGCCGAGTGCCGGCGATGACCCACGGCCCCAGCACCACGGCGTTGTTGTGGAGGAAGCCCTCCAGCGTGCGGAACGGCTCCAGCAACTTGCGCAGCTTGGACGCGGAGTCGCCCCACCAGTAGTCGTGGTTGCCGCGCACCAGCACCTTGCGCCCCGGCCGCGCGTCCAGCCACGCCAGGTCCTCCATCACCTCGTGGGCGCGAGTGGCCCAGGAGATGTCGCCCGCGACGATGACCGCGTCCTCCGGCCGCACCTGCTCGTCCCACGCGCGCTGCAAGGGCAGCGGGTGGTCCGTCCAGCCGAAGCGGTGCATGTCCTTCTGCCGGGTGGAGGGCAGGTGCGTGTCGCCAATACCGAAGAGCCGCATGATGGTGGCGTCATAGCGGATGCCCTGGCCCCATGTCGGCCCTTCCAACGCGGCGCGCGCCCGGACGGCCTTCCTGCTCGGTCCGCCAAGGGTTCAAATAGTGATTAATACAAGAATTGATGTAACAATACGTTACGTCACGGATGTCCTGAAATGCGGCAGTGCGGCATCCGTGTGCCATCTCGGACTCCGCGTGAAACAGCAGGTCCTGGGATGTAGGTAATTCCGTGATTTCAAGTGCTTGAAGTCACAAGGAACTCCGAGCGCCGGAAGCGGGTGGAGCATGCATGCACCGGTCGAGGAAGAAAACTGGACGAAGGTGACGGATGGAGGCGGCTGGCACGCACGGTGCTGTGAAGGTGTGGAGTTCCTCCCCCCGACTTTGGAGTCCCCTCATGTCAACCTTCCGCAATCCCTTCGCGGCGGCGGCCGTCGCCCTGGTGCTCTCCGCGTGCGGTCCCCAGGCGCAGCAGCCCTCCGAGGCCCCTCCGGCCGAGACGCCGTCGCAGCCCTCCACGGACACGGCTGGCAGCACGCTGCCGCGTGAGATGGACCCGCTGTTCGCGCAGGCCGCGCAGGAGTTCAACGTCCCGGCGGAGCTGCTCAAGGCGGTCTCCTACGCGGAGACGCGCTGGCAGATGGTGCGGGGCGAGGCGGAGTTCCCGGGCCAGCAGCCGGCGTTCGGCCTGATGGCGCTGCGGGGTGAGGACCTGGAGCAGGGCGCGGCGCTGGCGGGCGTGACGGCGGAGGCGGCGCGCACGGACGCGCTGTCCAACCTGCGCGCGGGCGCGGCGCGGCTGTCCCAGCTGGCCACGGACGCGAAGGTGGAGCGCGGGGACCTGGCCGCGTGGGCGCCGGTGGTGGCGCAGCTGAGCGGCATCACCAACCCGGAGGCGCAGGCGGAGCACGTGCACCGCGCCGTGTACGCGGTGGTGAACGAGGGCGCGGTGGCGCTCAACCAGGACGGCTCGGTGGCCGTGTCGCTGGAGCCCGTGAAGGTGGAGGCGAAGTTCGCCCGTCCCCAGGTGCGCGCCATGGCGGCGGGCCCGGACTACGCGTCGTCCGTGTGGCGTGCGGCGCCGTCGGGCAACTACAGCACGAGCAGGTCGCACAACCCGTTGATGATCATCATCCACACCTGTGAGGGCTCCTACGGCTCGTGCTGGAGCTGGCTCACCAACAGCGCCGCGGGCGTGAGCGCGCACTACGTGGTGAACGAGAGCGGCTCCGAAATCTCCCAGCTGGTGCGCGAGGCGCACCGGGCCTACCACATCGGCGCGACCTACGACTCGTCGCTCAACAGTGGCAAGGAGGCGTGGCTCAACGGCGTGCAGTCCAACAACTTCACCATCGGCATCGAGCACGGCGGCTACGCCAGCCAGACGTCCTTCCCGGCGGGGCAGATTGACGCGTCCGCGAAGCTGTCGTGCGACATCGCGCGCGACAACTCCATCGTGAAGGACAGCTACCACATCGTGGCGCACGGCAAGCTGCAGCCGGCGACGCGCACGGACCCGGGCCCCAACTGGCCGTGGTCCACGTACCTCAGCAAGGTGAACAGCTACTGCGGCACGACGACGCCGACGGGCGACATCATCATCGACAGCAACAGCGCCAACAACGACGCGTCCAAGGCGAGGTTCTCGCTGACGGGCGCGTGGTCGGACGGCTACAGCGCCGGCTACTACGGCAGCGGCTACTACTACGCGACCACGGAGGCCATCTCCGCGCCGGCCACGTTCGAGTTCTACCTGCCCACCGCGCAGACGCGCACGATTGACGCCTGGTGGGTGGAGGGCACGAACCGCTCCACCACGGCGCCGTTCATCTCCTACAACGCGGCGGGCGCCGAGGTGGGCCGCGTGTCCGTCAACCAGCAGACCAACGGCGGCAAGTGGGTGCAGCTGGGCACGTACAGCTTCTCCGCGGGCTGGAACAAGGTGCAGCTGAGCCGCTGGACGACCCCGGGCTTCGTGGTCATGGCCGACGCCGTCCGGGTGCGCTGACGTGAGGCACGAGGGCCTTGAACGGCGGAAGCGTTCCGGGCCCTCGCGGGCACGGCGGTGGTGGGCCGCGCTCGCCATGCTGGGCGCCATGGGCTGTCAGGGCCGCTGCGGCGGCGCTGGTGGAGCCCCGGCGCCCGGTGCTCTGTCGGAGGCGGAGCGGCGGGCCCTGCCGGGCACCATCGTCTTCCTCTCCGAAAGGGCGGGACAGAAGGACGTCTGGCGGGTGACGCCCGCCGGAGAAGAGACGCAGGTCACCTCCGCGCCGGAGGACGAGTACCCCGGCCCGCCGTCACCGGACGGCCGCACGCTGCTGGTGATTGCGTCGGGCGAGGCGAACGGGCGCGTCTTCCAGCAGCTGCGCCTGCAGCCGCTCGAGGGAGGCCGCCAGGTGGCGCTGCATCCGCCCCGGCCCCGCGCGCGCAACGCGAGCTGGGCGCCGGACGGCACGTGGCTGGTCGCGGAGTCGGACGCGCAGGGCTTCAGCGACGTGGTGCGCGTGCTGCCCGAGGCGAACGCGGTGGACACGCAGCTGACGCACGTGAGGGAGGGCTGCTTCGAGCCCGCGGTGTCCCCGGACGGCACGGAGGTGGCGGCCGTGTGCAGCGGTGACGGGGACCCGGAGGTCTACGTCTTCCGCGCGGACGGCACGGGCGATCCCCGCCGCATCACCACGTTCTACATGGAGGACCGGACGCCGCAGTGGAGCCCGGACGGCAAGTGGCTGCTGTTCGTGAGCAACCGCGAGCGCAAGGAGCGCGTGTACCTGGTGCGCGCGGACGGCGCGGACCTGCGCGCCCTGTCCGGAGAAGGCTTCGCGGGCGACGAGCGCGAGGCGGTCTTCAGCCCGGACGGCAAGCGCGTGGCGTACGTGGCCCGGCACCCGGACGGCAAGAGCCGCATCTGGGTGGCGGACGTGGCGGGAGGCGCGCCGGTGGCGCTGACGGACGGACAGCACCGCGACGACATGCCGGCATGGAGCCCGGACGGCAAGGCGCTGGTGTTCGTCTCCGAGCGCGACGGCGACACCGACCTGTACTTGATGCGCCCGGACGGCACCGGTCAGACGCGGCTCACGACGGCGAAGGGCGCGGACTGGCTGCCGCGCTGGTTCGTGCCGCGCTAGGCCCTGCCTCCCTGCAACGGAGTCGTCCCCTCGTTCAGGATGGCGAGGTAGCCGCGGTACGCGAAGACGCGGCCTCGCTTGCGCCCGGTGACCTCCTCCACGATGCCCAGCCGCTCCAGGTCCGCGAGCGCTGCGTTGACGGTGGGAGCGGTCAGCCCGGTCCGAGCGACGAGCTGGTTCGACGTCAGGTACGGGTGCGCCTGCAACAACTCGTGCACACGAAGTGCTGAGCTGGTGCGCTCACTCTTGTTGTTGATGAGCTCCCGGTCCTGTTTGAAGCGCTCGGCGATTCTTGTCGCCGCGTCGAACGCCTGGTTCGCTGTCTTCTCGACGCCCTCCAGGAAGAACTCGAGCCAGGCCTCCCATGCGCCCCGTTCGCGGACCTCCTGGATCAGCCGGTAGTAATCGGCCCGGTGCGTCTTCAGGTAGAGGCTCAGGTAGAGCAGTGGCTTCCCGAGCACGCCGTGGACGCACAGATAGAGCGTCACGAGGAGTCGTCCGATACGGCCATTGCCGTCGAGGAAGGGGTGGATGCTCTCGAACTGCACGTGCAGGAGCCCCGCCTTGATGAGTGGGGGCAGCCGGGACTGCTCCTCGTGCATGAAGTTCTCGAATGCAGCGAGGCAGCCGTCGAGCTCCGTCACGGGAGGCGGAACGTACAGCGCGTTTCCAGGCCGCGTTCCTCCGATCCAGTTCTGCGAGCGACGGAACTCCCCTGGATCCATCGTGCCTCCGCGACCGCTTTGCAGCAGCCGCGCATGCATCTCACGGATGAGCCGGAGCGAGAGTGGCAACTCCTTGAGGCGCTCGAGCCCGTACATCATCGCGTCGACGTAGTTGGAGACCTCTCGGACGTCGTCGATGGGCTGCCCTTCCTGGGCCCCGAGCTCGAACTGGAGCAGGTCGGAGAGCGTCGACTGCGTCCCTTCGATCTGCGAGGAGAGCACTGCCTCCTTCCTCACGTACATGTAGAGGAACAGTTCCTGGCTCGGCAGGAGCACCGTGATTCCATCAAGGCGGCCCAGCGCCCGGTCGGCTCGGCTGAGCCGGTCCAGCAGGCCCAGAACGTCGATGGAGGGGATTGGCGGCAGGGGCGGCGGGACGAATGACCGCACGCGCTCTCCGGCGGCGGTGGTCTCCACGAACCGGCCCAGCCTCGAAGGTGCCATTGAGGCGTCAGTCATTCGGCCAGCATTCGAACGAGGATTATTTAAGTCAAATGGCTTTGGCTTAAATAGAGTCCAGCCTAAGGAAAGCTGGCTTGAATAGCCTCATTTTCATAGTGATTCCAATACGTTAACCCGCACGCTGGCGCAGCGGTGCGGGCGCCGTGGGGGCGGCGGGGGCTTCCAGGGGCACGCTGAAGAAGAAGGTGACGCCCCGGTCCGGCTCGCTCTCCACCCAGATGTGACCGCCGTGGGCCTCCACGATGAGCCGGCTGATGTAGAGCCCCAGGCCCAGGCCCTTGCCGTCCGCCGAGCGGCCGTCCTCCGTGCGGTAGTACTTGTCGAACAGGCGCGCCGCGTCCCTTGGGGACAGGCCCGCGCCCTGGTTGGTCACCGACACCACGGCGTGGTCGTGCACGGCGGAGAGCCGCACGTCCACCGGCGTCTCCTTCGGGCTGTACTTGAGCGCGTTGGTCAGCAGGTTGGTCACCACGCGCTCCAGCCGCGCGGCGTCCATGGGCACCGGCGGCAGCGGATCCACCCGGTGCAGCCGGAAGCGCTCGCGCGCGTCGGGCGGCACGTCGCGCTCCAGCACCTCCTCCAGGAAGCGGCCCAGGTCGCGCGCCTCACGGCGCAGGGTCACCCGGCCGGACTCCAGCCGCGAGCCCTCCAGCAGCTCTTCGATCATCGTGCTCATCCACTCCACGTTGTGGATGATGGCCTGGGCCATGATGCCCTCGCGCTCCAGCTTCCGCTCGTGCAGCGCGCGCTGGAGCAGGTGGGCGCGCAGGTTGATGGTGTTCAGCGGGTTGCGCAGGTCGTGGGAGATGAGCCCCACGTACTCCTCGCGCAGCTTCTCCAGGTCCCGGCGCTCGGTGACGTCGCGCAGGATGGCGATGCGCGTGGCGTCGTCCTCGCCCTTCATCGGGCTCAGCCGCACCTCCAGCGGCACGCTGGTGCCGTCCTGCCTCTGCCCGACCACCAGCCGCCCTCCCGTGGCGCGCTCCGGGCCCTCTCCAACGGCGGCCGGGCCATGGAGCCCCTCAGGTACGAGCAGCTCCACCTCGCGGGCCAGCAGGGCCTCCCGGCGGTAGCCGAAGACGCGCTCCGCCTCCGCGTTGGCGAAGCGCACGCGGCCGGTGGCGTCCACCACCACCATGGGGTCCGGCGCGGTGTCCAGGAAGGTGCGGAAGCGCTCCTCGGAGGCCTCCAGCGCGGCCGTGGCCCGCATGCGTTCGGTGTCCAGCGCGTCCAGCGCCCGCGCCGCCAGCAGCACCAGCGTGACGCCGCCGGCGGCCACCACCGTGGCGAAGAGCGGCAGCTTCGCGTCGTGGCTGAGCCCGCCTATCAGGTGGATCAACACCAGCGTCAGCCCCAGCACCGGCGGCCCCAGCAGCGTCACCGGCACCAGCCGCCGCGCCACGAAGCCGCCCAGCGTGTCCCGCGTGAGCCGCGCCATCAGCCCCAGCTCCGGCCGGGCGCACAGCGTGCCCATGGCCAGCAGCATCAGCACGCAGGTGGTGTGCAGCCCCATGCTGCGCTCCCGGAAGAACGGAGCGGCGACGGGCGTCACCAGCGGGCCCAGCAAGAAGCCGTTGAGCCCCGTCAGCGCCGCCATCAGCGCGAGCACCACCAGCGCGTCCGACCACGACAGCCGCTGCGGGTGGCCCCTGTCCACCAGCGCCAGCGCCGGGCCCAGGAGCATCAGGCACAACCCCGTCAGGGGCGACGGCACGATGCCCGGCGACGCGCCGACGTCCTCGCCAAGGACGCGCAGGAACAGCGCGTCCAGGCCGCCGTTGCCTCCCGTGATGACGCCATCCACGAGGCTCGCCGCGCCCAGCAGGGCCGTGGCCAGGGCGAGCGCGGTGCCCAGTCGGTGTTGGACGCGGTGGGGAGTGGCCGGCAGCCGCAGTCCCAGCGCGGCCCCACCCAGCATCAACCCCAGCGCGGCGCTGGGGCGCATGGCGGGGAGCGCGGCGCCCATGGACTTGAGGACCATGACATCCAACGCCCAGCCCACCAGCACCAGCAGGCCCACCAGGCAGGAGGCCGCCGCGGAGCTGCGCGCAAGGGCACGGACCAACGCCGTGCTTCGTGGCATGGATTGGCCGCTCATCATCCGCGTCCCCCCGGAACGCCAGCCCTGCATCCTGCCACAACATCTCGCCTCTGGCCTCCCCCCGGCAATGGGACGCCGGGGTTGGGAGGATGTCCGTCCTAGGCGGGGATGTCCGACCTGTCCAGGGTTGGGTCAGGGTGCGTAGCGGCCTGGATACACGGTGAGGACGACACCCAGGCCCGGCCCCACGTCGACGTTACGCGGCACGTACGTGTCGGTGCCGTCCACGGACAGCTGGAAGGAGGAGGCCCCGGCGCCGGAGTGGACGAAGAGGAACAGGCCGTGGGCCGCGGTGCCCGCGGTGTCCACGGACGTGAGGTCATCGGATGGGTAGTAGACGCGGTCCGCCAGGTCGGCGCGGTTCAACGCCACGCGCGCGCCGCTCACGGGCTGACCGTTCAGGTCCACCACGCGCCCCAGCACGAAGCCCGCGGAGGCCAGGGTGGCCGCCGGGTCCCCGGTGTGGCCCTGGAGGCGCGGCGCACCCACGGCGGCGCCCAGCTGATCCACGAACGCGATGGGCAGGGCCCATGCGTGCGCGTCGATGACGTCCGTGCGCGGACGGGTGCCGGTGAAGGCGGTGTCGTAGACGAGCGTGGTGCTGCGCACGAGGCCCTCGTGCACCAGGCCCACCGCGAGCCCCTGGTGCACGTCTCGCACGGGCACGTCGGTGATGCGGAAGGCGCCGTCCTCGGACACCTCGCCGGTGGCGAAGGTGGCGGCCGCGTCGTTGACGGCCACGCGCAGCGGCTCCTCCACGGTGAGCGCCATCCCGGTGAGCGACGCCGGTGCCGCGGCCACGCCCTCGGCCTCCGGGAACACGCGTGCCTCGCCCGTCACGAGGATGCGAAGGTTTTCCAGATCCACCGCCTCGGCGTCCTCGGTCCGCACGCCGGGGTCCGGTGTGAAGCCGCCGTCGCCACAGGCCATCGCCAACAGCCCGAGCACGGCACCACCCGCCGCCCGAATGTAGTGTTTCATCGGGCGGCAACATCTTCACGGCGGGGGCGGCACGCAATCCGTCCCCGGGTGGCGTCCGTCCCCTTCACGACGCACCGCCGCGCTCGCGGGCAGGACGCACCGGACACCAGGCCCTTCGGGTGTTGAAAACACGTCGGCACCGGGAGCCTGCCTTCCGCTGGAAACGGAAGGCCGCGCCCGGTGCCGCGGGTCACGCCAGGGAGGATGCGGAGCGCCTACCAGCCCGATCCGCTCTTGCCGGAGGAGCCGGAGCTCTTGCCGGTGTTCCAGCCGCCGCCGCTGCTGCCTCCGCTGCTTCCACTGCTACCGCCGCTGCTCCGGCCACTGCCGCTGCTGCCGCTGCTGCCGCCGCCGCTGTTGCCACCGGGAGGGGTGCTCCAGCCGCCGCTGCTCCTGCCGCTGCCGCTGCTCCCGCTATTGCCGCTGTTGCTGCTCCCGCTGTTGCTGTTGCCGCGGTTGTTGTCCTTGTCGTCGTCGCGGCTCTTGCTGGCCGGGGTGTCCCAGCCGCCGCTGTTGCGGCTGTTGTCCCTGTCGTTGTCCCTGTCGTTGTCCCGAGCGTTGTTGGAGGGAGCGGCGTTGTTGCCGCGGCCCCAGCTGGAGCCGCTGGGAGGCCGGGCGCCGGTGCCCGTACCGCCGGGAGGCGCGTTGCGGCCCTGGTTGACGGGGGCCGGAGCGGGGGCGGGC
>NZ_RAWP01000106.1:0-34410 GCF_003668935.1 Corallococcus sp. AB032C
CGCCTGGTCGGCGGGGGCCCGGGGAGGAGCGGCCGGAAGAACTCTTCGCGGCGCGGGGAGGGTGAATCTGCTTAGGGGACATTGCGTGGACTCGGTTCCGCTTTACTGTGGGCCACCGCGCGCCGGGCGGCCAGCCGAGAGGAAGTTTCGGGGGGCGCGCGTGGTTTTGGTCTGGTTCTCCCTTACATCTCCTGGGAATTCCCTTCACTCGCCGCGCTCCTTCGAGGATCCTCCGGCGAGAGAGCCAACATGATTGAATGGACGCTAAAGAAGCTCATTGGGACGAAGAATGAGCGCGAGCTCAAAAAAGCCCACGTGAAGGTCGCCCGCATCAACGAACTGGAAGGCCGCATGAAGGCCCTCCAGGACGAGGACTTCGCGCGCGAAACCGTCCGGATGAAGCAGGAGATCGCGAACGGCAAGCCGCTCGACGAGCTGCTCTTCGAGGCCTTCGCCCTCACCCGCGAAGCGGCGCGCCGGGTCATCGGCCAGCGCCACTACGACGTGCAGCTCGTGGGTGGCATGTTCCTGCACGAGGGCTGCATCGCGGAGATGCGCACCGGTGAAGGCAAGACGCTCACCGCGACGCTGCCCTCCTACCTCAACGCCCTGTCCGGCCGCGGCGTGCACGTCGTCACCGTGAACGACTACCTGGCCCGCCGAGACGCGGAGTGGATGGGCCGCGTCTACAAGTTCCTGGGCATGACGACGGGCTGCGTGCTCCACGAGCTGTCCGACAAGCAGCGCCAGGACGCGTACCGCTCGGACATCACGTACGGCCAGAACAACGAGTTCGGCTTCGACTACCTGCGCGACAACATGAAGTTCCGCCTGCAGGACTACGTCCAGCGCGAACTGAACTACGCCATCGTCGACGAGGTGGACTCCATCCTCATCGACGAGGCCCGCACGCCGCTCATCATCTCCGGCCCCACCGAGGACAGCACCGACAAGTACTACCGGGTGGACCAGGTCATCCCGGGCCTCGTGCCGGACCAGGACTACACCCTGGATGAGAAGCACCGCTCGGTGGCCCTCACCGACGACGGCATCGACAAGCTCCAGAAGCGCCTCAGCGTCGGCAACCTCTACGACCCGGGCGAAATCGAGACCCTCCACCACGTCGAGCAGGCCCTGCGCGCGCACACGCTCTACAAGCGCGACAAGGACTACGTGGTGAAGGACGGCGAGGTGCAGATCGTCGACGAGTTCACCGGCCGCCTCATGCCGGGCCGCCGGTGGTCCGACGGCCTCCACCAGGCCATCGAGGCCAAGGAGGGCGTGAAGATTGAAAACGAGAACCAGACGCTCGCCACGGTCTCGTTCCAGAACTACTTCCGCATGTACTCCAAGCTGTCCGGCATGACGGGCACCGCGGACACGGAAGCCGAAGAGTTCGCGAAGATCTACAACCTGGACGTGCGCGTCATCCCGACGAACCGCAACGCGCAGCGCCGCGACGAACAGGACGTGGTCTACAAGACGGAGCGCGAGAAGTTCGAGGCCGTCGCCGCCCAGATTGAAGAGCTGAACAAGGCCGGCCAGCCGGTGCTCGTGGGCACGGTGTCCATCGCCAAGAGCGAAGTGGTGTCCAACTTCCTCAAGAAGCGCGGCGTGGCCCACAGCGTCCTCAACGCCAAGGCGCACCAGCGCGAGGCGGACATCGTCGCGCAGGCGGGCCGCAAGGGCGCGGTCACCATCTCCACCAACATGGCCGGCCGCGGCACGGACATCCTCCTGGGCGGCAACGCGGAGGTCATGACCAAGAGCGAGATGGGCGCGCCGCCGGAACCGCCGGAGTCCGTGGACGGGCAGCCCCCGGACCTCACCGCCTACCAGGCGGCGCTGGCGGACTACGAGAAGCGCTTCGCTGAGACCAAGGCGAACAACGAGGCGCTCACCAAGCGCGAGCGTGAAGAGGTCATGGCCGCCGGCGGCCTCTTCATCATCGGCACGGAGCGTCACGAGTCCCGCCGCGTGGACAACCAGCTGCGTGGCCGCGCCGGCCGCCAGGGTGACCCGGGCGCCAGCCGCTTCTTCCTGTCCCTGGAAGACGACCTGATGCGCATCTTCGGGTCCGAGCGCATCCAGATGCTGATGGAGCGCCTGGGCATGGAGGAGGGCGAGGTCATCGAGCACATCTGGCTCTCTCGCGCCATCGAGGGCGCGCAGAAGCGGGTCGAAGGCCACAACTTCGACATCCGCAAGAACCTGCTCGAGTACGACGACGTGATGAACCAGCAGCGGCGCACCATCTACAAGCTGCGCCGCCAGGTGCTCGCGTCGGGCGCGGGCGTCCCGCTCGTGGAGTACGAGGAGGACCTCAAGACGCGCGTGAAGACGCGCTCCGAGCGCGTCATCTCCTGGGCGGACTTCCGGGAGATGGTGCTGGATGCCGTGGAGGACGTCGTCGTGTCCATGACGGACACCTACGCCCCCACGCGCAGCTCCGACACCTGGGACATCACCTCGCTGGCCAACTCCGTGAAGGAGTCGCTCAACCTGGAGATGGGCTTGGAGGGCGTCGGCAACCGCGACGAGCTCCAGGAGCAGATCTACGCGGCGGCGGAGAAGGTCTTCACCGCCCGCGAGCAGGAGTTCGGCGAAGACTTCATGCGCTTCCTGCAGTACCGGTACCTGGCCACCATCGACCAGCTGTGGAAGGACCACCTGCTGGCCATGGACCACCTGCGCCAGGGCATCGGCCTGCGCGGCTACGGCCAGAAGGACCCGAAGCAGGAGTACAAGAAGGAAGGCTACACGGGCTTCATGCAGATGCTGGACGCCATCAAGACGCAGTTCGTCAGCCAGATGATGCGTGTCCAGGCCCGCTCCGCCTCCAGCGCCGCGGAGGAGACCGCCCGCATCCAGCGCCAGCTGGCCCAGCAGCAGAAGAAGGCCGTGGAGGGCCGCGCGGACGCCGAGGGGAAGATCGAGGAGGCCACCGCCACCCCGGTCGCCCAGCGCGAGGCCGCTGGCGCTCCCAAGCCCGTGGGCCGCAACGAGCCCTGCCCCTGCGGCAGCGGACGTAAGTACAAGAAGTGCCACGGGGCCAACGAAGCGAACCCGTAGGCCGCTGAACACCTGCTGGAAGCGCCCTCCGGCGCGGTCGCCCTCCCTGGAAAGGGGAGCGGGGGCCGCGCCGGTCGCCTTCCTGGAGGGGAGGGGAGCGGCCTCAGGGAGGTGGGAGCCGGACGGAGGGTGTGCCGAAGCTTGCGCCCCTCTTGAGCGTTCTGCTAAGGACGCCGCGCCCTGTTATGTAGGGGCCGGGCTTCACCGCCCGAGGCAGTCAGCAGCACCCACTACTCACACGCGTGTCACCGGTCCCCGGTGCCCCTCCACGGTGGAAGGGCCAAGACTGGCAGCTGTCTCAACGCGCGTGGCGGAACAACCGGAAGGTACTCGCACCATGGATCAGCAGGATACGCAGACGCAGGCCCAGGCGATGGCCGCTGCCAGCGGCATCACGATGCGCCAGCTCCTCGAGGCCGGCGTTCACTTCGGCCACCAGACCAAGCGCTGGAACCCGAAGATGAAGCCCTACATCTTCGGTGCCCGTAACGGCATCTACATCATCGACCTGCAGAAGACCGTGACCATGGCCCGCGCGGCCTTCCGCTTCGTGGCGGACATCACGGCGCGCGGCGGGTCGGTGCTCTTCGTCGGCACCAAGAAGCAGGCGCAGGACGTCATCCAGGAGGAGGCCGCCCGCGGCGGTCAGTTCCACGTCACCAGCCGCTGGCTGGGTGGCACGCTGACGAACTTCAAGACCATCAAGCAGGGCATCGACCGCCTGAAGACGCTGGAGAAGATGGCCGAGGACGGCACCTTCGAGCGCCTGCCCAAGAAGGAAGTCGCCCAGCTCGACCGTGAGCGCGAGAAGCTGGAGAAGAACCTGGGCGGCGTGAAGGACATGGCGAAGCTGCCCCGCTGCGTCTTCGTCATCGACCCGAAGAAGGAGCACATCGCCATCCACGAGGCCACCCGCCTGGGCATCCCGGTGATTGGTCTGGTGGACACCAACTGCGATCCGGACGGCATCGACTTCGTCATCCCGGGCAACGACGACGCCATCCGCTCCATCAAGCTCTTCACGTCCAAGATCGCCGACGCGTGCCTCGAGGGTGCGGCTCGCTACCGTGCGTCAGGCGCCGCCGAGCGCGACGAGCAGGAGGAGCGCGAGGGCCGTGATGACCGCCGTGACGACCGCCGTGGCCCGCGCCGTGGCGACCGCCGCGACCGTGACGACCGCCGGGGCGGCGGTGACCGTGGCGGTGAGCGCCGTGGCCCCGTCGTGGAGATGAAGGCCACCGCGGCCACCACGGAGCAGGCGCCCGAGGGTGGCGGCGAGAGCACGCCGGCGGCGGAGTAACCGCCCGGCCTCATCGCTTTCCCAACGCGGTCTCCGGAGTTCGGCCGGGCGGCACCTCTCAAGGCCCGCTGTCCGGCCGTCTCCATTTTCTACGTCCCTGGCGTCAGTACCCAGAAACCCAGTCCTCCGCCCCCAGCGCACGCCGCCGGGCTCGGAGCCGATGAAGAAAGAGATACGACATGGCTGAGATCACCGCCCAGATGGTGAAGGACCTCCGCGAGCGCACCAACGCGGGCATGATGGACTGCAAGAAGGCGCTGGCCGAGTCCGGTGGCGACTTCGAGAAGGCCGCGGAGTGGCTGCGCAAGAAGGGCATCTCCAAGGCCGAGGGCAAGGCCGGCCGCGTCGCCGCCGAAGGCATCGTGACCTCCTACATCCACGGCGGCCGCATCGGCGTCATCGTGGAGGTCAACTGCGAGACGGACTTCGTCGCTCGCAACCCGGACTTCCAGGACCTGGCGAAGGAAGTGGCCATGCAGATCGCCGCGGCCGGCCCCAAGTTCGTCCGCCGCGAGGAGGTCCCCACCGACGCGATGGACAAGGAGAAGGAGATCCAGCGCGAGCTGCTCAAGCAGCAGGGCAAGCCCGAGGCGATGCTGGAGAAGATCCTCGTGGGCAAGATGGAGAAGTACTACGAGGGCGTCTGCCTGGTGGACCAGCTCTGGGTGAAGGACGACAAGAAGAAGGTCGGCGAGATGATCAACGAGCGCGCCGCCAAGATTGGCGAGAAGGTCTCCGTGCGCCGCTTCGTCCGCTACGAGGTGGGTGAGGGCATCGAGAAGAAGAAGGACGACCTGGCCGCCGAGGTCGCCAAGACGCTGGGCCAGGCCTAAGCGCCTTTCGCCGCACCGCAGCTCCCTGGGGCCGCGTGCCTGGGGCTCTTCCTCACAGGGGAAGGGCGCCGGGGACGCGGCCCTTGGTATTCCAGGACCCGTTTCCTTCACGTCCGTCCGCCCGGCATTGGACGGTGCGGCGCGCGTCACGACTTCCGTCGTTGCCTGGGCGCGAGGCGGGGGATAGAAGCGGTCGCGTATGTCCGAATCCACCTCTCCCTACAAGCGCATCCTCCTCAAACTGTCGGGCGAAGCCCTGATGGGCGAGGGGAAGTACGGCATCCACCCGCCCACCCTCACGCGCATCGCGGAAGAAGTCGCGGAGCTCTCCAGAACGGGCCTGGAAGTCGCCCTCGTGATTGGCGGTGGCAACATCTTCCGCGGCGTCGCTGGCGCCACGGAGGGCATGGACCGCGCGAGCGCGGACTACATGGGCATGCTCGCCACCTGCATCAACTCCATGGCGCTGCAGGACTCGCTGGAGAAGCAGGGGCTGAAGACGCGCGTGCAGTCCGCCATCAAGATGGAGCAGATCGCCGAGCCCTACATCCGCCGGCGCGCCGTGCGGCACCTGGAGAAGGGCCGCGTCGTCATCTTCGCCGCGGGCACGGGCAACCCCTACTTCACCACCGACACGGCCGCGTCGCTGCGCGCGATGGAAATCAACGCGCAGGTCATCCTCAAGGCCACCAAGGTGGACGGCGTCTACAACGCGGACCCGAAGAAGGACCCGACCGCGAAGCGCTACCGCTCGCTCACGTACATGGACGTCCTCAAGCAGAACCTCAACGTGATGGACTCCACGGCCATCTCGCTGTGCATGGACAACAAGCTGCCCATCATCGTGTTCGACCTGGGCACGCGCGGGAACATCCAGCGCGCCGTCACGGGCCACGGCGAGTTCGGCACCATCGTCGGCGCGGCCGAGACGGTCTGGGCCTAGGGACGCCACGGACGGGACTGACAACACCCCACTTCTCACAGGAGACGCACAATGGCTGACACGGCGGATCTGAAGGGCCGTATCGACAAGTCGGTGGAAGACCTCAAGCGGGAACTGGCCAAGGCGCGCACCGGCCGGGCGAACACCAACATCCTGGACGGCATCAAGGTGAACCAGTACGGGACGCCCACGCCGCTCAATGGCGTTGCCAGCATCAGCGCTCCGGAGCCCCGCCTCATCGTCATCAAGCCCTGGGACAAGGGCGTGCTGAAGGACATCGAGAAGGCCCTCCGTGAGGCGAACCTCGACGTCAACCCGATGAACGACGGCGAGATGATCCGCCTGCCCTTTCCTCCGCTCACCGAGGAGACCCGCAAGAAGATCGCGAAGCAGGTGAAGGAGAAGGGCGAGGAGCACAAGGTCGCCATCCGCAACATCCGCCGCGACGCGAACGAGGCCTTCAAGGCTCAGCTGAAGGACAAGAAGATCACCGAGGACGACCTCAAGCGCCGCACCGAAGAGGTCCAGAAGGCGACCGACGCCGGCATCAAGCAGGTGGACGACCTGGTCGCCAAGAAGGAGAAGGAAGTGATGACGGTTTGAGTCGTCACGCCTGGAAGCCCGTGGCCAAAGCGCCACGGGCCTCCTTCCGGGCTTCAGCAGAAACCCAGATGGGCCTTCAGGACGGCCTCTTCAGGACGGGTAGACGAGCGCTTCGCCGGTGAGGTGCCGCACCACGTCCGAGACGAAGGCGAACAGCTCCAGCCCCTTGCCCTTGTCGTCCATCCAGGCGCGCGAGGCATCGTCGTGGCTGAAGTGGATGCCCTGGCCCTGGCCGGCCACCCAGATCTGCCAGACGGCGCGCTGGGTATTGATGATGCACTTCTCGCCGGACGCGGCCGTGAGCGTCACCTTGTCACCGGTGGCTTCGGCTTCCAGCACGTCCGGGTCGAAGGTGTCCGCGGCCGTCAGGATGCGCTTGAACGCGGCGGCCACGAAGGAATGGTAGCGGGCTTCGTCCATCATGGCCGCGCGCTCCCGGACGTCACTGGATGACGTCGAGGACCTGCTGGCCGGGGGCGGAATAGAAGAGGAACTTCAGGTGCTGCGCCGGGGGGTTCTCCCCCTTCTCGCCGGGCACCTGGTCTTCCGTGCTGGTGGGCGTGTCCGGCCACTCCATGGCGATGACCGTGCCCGGGTTCACCGGCTTGGGGAAGGACTGCATCCCCAGCAGGTGCGCCGCGAGCGCGCCCATGGAGGGCTGGTGGCCCACCAGGACGAGGTTCTCGTCGGAGTACTCCTTGAGCACGGGCTCCACCGCGCCCACCGGCATGTCCGGCAGCAGGCAGCGATGCACGCGCAGGAGGCCTTCATGCTTCACGGAGTGGGAGAGGATCTGCGCCGTCTGCACCGTGCGCACCAGCGGGCTGGTGAGGATGAGGCTGATGGGCCCCATGCGCTCAGACAGTGACGCGAAATGCGCGGCGACATTCGTACGGGCCTTCGCGGTCAGCGCGCGCGCCTCGTCGCCGAGACCCTCGGGGATCTCTGCGTCCGCATCGCCGTGCCTTACCAGGAAAATCCTCAAAGTCCCTCCACCGGTCTCGACAAGACCGCGGTTCGTACATGACCGTGGCCCGGTTGGTCAAAGGTAATGAGTCGAATGTTCAGTGCCCGGAACAGCCTGCGCATTGCGGGCGTTCGGGAACCGCCGTTCGTGGGGGGCCAACCCGAGCATACACTGGCCACCCACTGGCGTTCACGGGAGGTGGCATGCGCAAGTTGTTGGGGTGTCTGGCCGTCGTCCTGGCCCTGTCCGCCTGTCACAAGGACGCGGCGGAAGGGGGGCCGGAGGGCGCGGGTGACGCCAGGGGCACGGTCGCCCGCCTGGAGGGTGGGGAGGCCAGGGAGGCTGGAGACGACGCACCGTCCGGCCCCTACGCCCTGACGAAGGAGAAGCTGGAGGCGTACGTCGGCTACCAGCGCAAGATGCTGGAGGTGTACGGGTCGCTGATGCGCAGCCTGCAGGACATGGGGCCGCTCTTGGACGCGGGCACGCCCCAGGCGATGGAGAAGGCCAGGAGCGGCCTGAAGCTCATCGAGCGCAAGGCGCAGGCGGAATCCGACGCGCGCCAGGCGGCGGGGCTGTCCACGGACGAGGTCAACCGCATCGCGGAGGTCGTCACGTCCGTCATCAGCCAGCGGCAGATGGGGCGCACGCTCCAGTACGAGGAGGAGCTCAAGAAGCTGGAGGCGCTCCAGGCCCGCATGCCGGAGGAGCAGCAGAAGGAGCTGGCGCCGCAGGTGGAGTCCATGCGGCTCCAGGTGGAGTCCTTCCAGAAGCTCCCGGAGGCGCGCCGGGAGTTCGGCGACGCCAACGTGGACGTGGTGCTGGCCCGCGAGGCCGACCTGACGAAGAACTACCAGGACATGCTCAAGGCCTTCGCGGGCATGCGGCGGTAGCTACACGCGCTTGAGCTGGGGCGCCTTCTTCAGGAGCTGCGCGAGGAAGGCGTCACCCTGCTTCTCCAGCACCGTGTTGCCGCGCAGGCGCTGGTTCAGGTTGACGAAGTCCACGTGGTCCAGCCGCTGGTCCTGGTTGTAGCAGGAGAAGACCCACGTCTCCTTGCCGGTGACGGGGTCCACGTGCCGCTGGAGGCACTGGGCGCAGATCTCCTTCATCATGCACTGCATGGGGGAGTTGATGGACCCGATGGCTTCGTGCCCCGGCTTGAGGAACGGCTGGAGCACGCCGTGCCGCGCCTCCGCCACCGCGCGCATCATCCGGTCCGAGCCGATGGCGATGATGCGGTCCACCTCGCTCAAGGAGATGACGGGCTTCACGCCCAGCTTCCCTTCGGCGTAGGCCACCATGGCCTGCACCACGTTGCCCCGGAAGGCCGCGTCCTGCGGGCGGCGTACGTCCAGCAGGTCGCCTGCGTCCACGGACCAGATGACCTGGTCGGTGCCGGCTTCAATCTCATCCTGCTTGAACGAGTCCGCCTTCAGCCGGTAGCCCGCGAAGTACACCACGCGGCAGCCCGCCGCCTTGAGCGAGCGCGCGATGGAGAAGAGCACCGCGTTGCCCAGGCCGCCGCCCACCAGCACCACCGTCTCGTTGTGGCCAATCTCCGTGGGCGCTCCCGTGGGGCCCATCAGCACGACGGGCTCGCCGGGCTTGAGCGCCGCGCACAGGCGGGAGGAGGAGCCCATCTCCAGCACGATGGTGCCCATCAGGCCCTTCTCCTTGTCCACCCACGCGCCCGTGAGGGCCAGGCCCTCCATGGTGAGGCGCACGCCGTCCACGAGCGGCGCGTTCCGTTCGAAGTTCTGGAGCCGGTAGAACTGACCGGGGGAGAAGTGGCTGGCGGCGAAGGGCGCCTTCACCACCACCTCCACGATGGTCGGCGTGAGCCGGTTCACTCCGACGACGGTGGCGAGGAAGGCCTCGTCCAGCGTCGCGAAGTGGGCGGCGCGCATCGACTCGCGCGCGTCCTGCGCGGCCGTGTCGTTGAAGTCCAGGCCCGCGACCTCCTTCGCGAACAGGCGCGCCACCTGCGGGTGGCCGTCCTTCGCGCTGGCCATGGCTTTCACCACGTTGCCCGCGTAGGTCGGGTGGTTGTCGCCGTAGAAGGACACGAAGCGGCCGTCGCGTTGGTAGGACGTGAAGAAGCCCACCTTCGCCTCTGGATCCTCCTGGGCCTCCACCAGCTGGAGCTTGAAGCCGCTGCCGTCCTCCACCAGCTCGTGGCCCTGGAAGTACTCCTTCGCCACGTCGAGCTGGAAGGTGCCCGGGTATTCCTTCTCGTAGGTGACGTTGGGGGACGTGCCCGCGGCCACGCAGACCGTCTTCGCGGGCAGCTCGAAGAACTGGCCGCTTCCCTTGAGCTTGCCGTCCACCGTCACCATGCGCTCGAAGCGGATGGCGCGCACCGCGCCCGAGTCGTCCTGCAACGCCTCCGTGGGGCTCATCCGTTCGATGAAGCGGATGCCTTCCTCCAGCGCCTTGGAGACCTCTTCGTGGTTGAGGCGGTAGGCGGGGGACTCCGTGAGGCCGCGGCGGTACACCAGGCTCACGCCGCCCCACGCGCGCACCAGGTGGATGAAGTCCGGAGCGCGGCCTTCGGCCTGGGCCTTCTGGCGCTCGGCTCGGACGGCGCGGCCGTGCTCCAGGAAGGTCTGGTAGGTGGCGCGCTCCTCGGCGTCCAGGCGTGCGAGGACGGTGGCCTCACCCAGGTCCGCCACCAGCTTCTCGTGGCGCTCCAGCGTCTTCTCCACCTGCACCGGGTAGTACGCCATCAGCTCCGTGGCGGTGTCGATGCCGGTGAGGCCGCCGCCGATGACGATGGCGGGCAGCTGCACCTGGAGGTTCGCCAGCGAGTCGCGCTTGAAGGCACCCGTGAGCTGCAGCGCCATCAGGAAGTCGGACGCCTTGCGGATGCCCCGGATGAGGTTGTTCTTCATCCCGATGATGGTGGGGCGGCCCGCGCCCGCGGCGATGGCCACGTGGTCGAAGCCCAGCGCCCATGCGTCCTCCACCGTCAGCGTTCCGCCGAAGCGGATGCCGCCGTGGATGCGCATGCCCTCGCGTCGCGCGAGCGTCAGGTGGATGAGCGTGAGGAAGTTCTTGTCCCAGCGCACGGTGATTCCGTACTCGGAGACACCGCCGAAGCCCTCCAGCACGCGCTCGTCCAGTTCGCGCGTCAGCTTGCTCCAGTCGTGGATGGGCTGGAGCGCGTGGCCGTCGCGGCCCACCAGTTCGTCGGGGAACGGTTCAATCTTGAGGCCGTCCACGCCGGTGACGGCGAACCCTTCGTTGAGCAGGTAGTGCGACAGCGTGTAGCCGGCGGGGCCCAGGCCCACCACCATCACGTTGCGGCCCACGTAGGGCAGGGCGTACGGGCGGCGGATGTTGAGCGGATTCCAGCGAGTGAGCAGGCCGTGGATTTCGAAGCCCCACGGCAGCTCCAGTACGTCCGTGAGCGTGGCCGTCTCCGCCAGCGGGATGTTCACCGGCTCCTGCTTCTGGAAGATGCAGGCCTTCATGCAGTCGTTGCAGATGCGGTGGCCGGTGCCCGCGCACATGGGGTTGTCCAGCGTCACCATGGCCAGCGCGGCCACGGAGTCACCCTCGCGCTTGAGCGCGTGTGCTTCGGAGATGCGCTCGTCCAGCGGACAGCCGGTGAGCGGGATGCCCAGCGGGTTCTTCTTGAACGAGTGCCCCTCCGCCACCGGGTCCTTCGCGGGGAAGCCCTTGCTGCACGAGTCCTTCTGTCGCTCGTGGCAGATGACGCAGTAGTCCACCTCGTTCATCACGTCGCGCGAAGTGCCCCGGCGGTCGGTGAGCTTGAAGCCGTCGCGGTGGCGCAGGTGGTGCTCCAGGCCCTCCGTCTTCTCCTCCATCTGGGCGTCCGGGCGCTGCAGCTGCACCAGTTGGTCGAACACCAGCGGCTTGGGCAGCCGCAGCGTGGGCCAGGTGTGGAAGAGGGCCTTGGTCTCCGGGTGCAGCGCGCGGGCGTACGTCCACCGGTCCGCCAGCGACAGCAGCGCGCGCACGGACTGGAGCTCCGCCGCGTCGCCGCCCTTCGTCACCAGGCTGGAGCCGAACGCGTCCTCGCCCTCGGGCGTGGCGGTGAGCGCGGCGCGCAGGGCGGCCCACCGCTCGCGCAGGGCGGGGGCGCGCTCCTGGTGCGCGGGAGGCAGGTTGCCGGAGTAGAGCCGCTCCAGGTCGAGCAGCGTGAGGATGGACTCCGCGAGGCCTCGCTCCAGGTCGTCGTGCGCGAGCGCGTCCGGGAAGCCCAACCGCATCAGCAGACGCATGCGCGCGTCCAGCGACGGGAACTCCGCGAGCGTCGGCCGGTCCTGCGCGCCCTTCTTGAAGACACGGCGCGTGATGAACTCGCGCTTGAAGTCGAAGAGGGGCAGCTCGCCGCGCAAGTGGCTGGCCAGTCGCTCGGTCTCCGGTGTGATGCCGAAGAGCGTGGTGACGAAGCGCGAGACGTGGCGGGCCACCTGGATGAGCAGCTCGGACTCCGCCGGGCCGGTGGGACTGGTACCGCCGGACTTGCGGTAGGCGTCGAAGGTCCGGAACAGGTCGGGCGCGTCGCCCTGGAGTCGCGCGTCGAAGTGCTCCGCCAGCCGGCGCAGGCCACTGGGGCGGTACAGGTCTTCGAAAGTGAATCCCGGGAGGCCCAGCTGGAGCGCCGGGGCAGGGATGGAGGTGGGGTCGTTCAAGGCGCGCATGTCACGGGGCTTCGAGGAGGCAGGGAGCTTAGGGCCTGGAGGCTGGCGGGTGCGATGGACGTCATGGGCCGGATTTGCTCCGCCCGACGTGTTGAGGCGGTGGGCCCCAGCGGCTACGGTGCGCCGCCATGATGGACAACGCCGCACGTCGTGCCTCCGAACCGCACCTGGCCTCCGTGCCGGATGCCTGTTACCTGTGCAAGGGAGGGCGCCTGCGGCTGCGTCACCGGGCGCGCGGCGGCACCCAGGCCCAGGGCGCGGCGGCCTACAACTGCACGTCCTTCGGCCACCGGAGCCACCCGCCCATCTGGGGCTGTGAGGACTGCGGGATGATGTTCCAGTGGCCCCTCTTGTCCCCGGACACGCTGCTCCAAGCGTACCAGGACGTGGAGGATCCGCTCTACGTCGCTGAGAAGGACAACCGCTACCACACCTTCCGCCGCGTGCTGCGCGAGCTGGGGCCTGCCCAGAACCGCACGCTGTTGGATGTGGGGGCCTACTGCGGCTACTTCCTGGATGTGGCGCGCGAGGCGGGCTTCCGTCCGGAGGGGCTGGAGCTGTCGCGCTGGGCGGCCGGCAACGCGCGGAGCCTGGGCTTCACGGTGCACGGACTTCCCCTGCGGGAGCTGGCGGCGAAGGGCCTCCAGTACGACGTGGTGACGCTGTGGGACGTGGTGGAGCACTTCGCGGATCCGCGCGAGGAGCTGAAGGCGGCGCTCAAGCTGGTGCGCCCCGGCGGCCGCATCTACCTGTCCACCATCGACGCGGGCAGCCTGCTGGCGCGCCTCATGGGCGGGCAGTGGCCGTGGCTGATGGACATGCACCTCTTCTACTTCGGCCGCCGCACCCTGGCGATGATGCTGGAGGAGGTGGGCTTCCGCGTCACGGACGTCCGGACGTACACGCACATCATCTCCGCGGACTACCTGCTGCGGAAGGTGGGAGCGAGCTTCACGCCCTCGGCGCCGGTAATGGAGTTGGTGCGGCGGGGTGTGCCGTCCAGCTGGTCCATCCCGTTCAACCTGGGCGACAACATGCTGATGGCCGCCGAGCGGCCCCTCTAAGTCTTCCCTCGCGCCTATGTCCCCCTTGATGCGGCGGGTGCTGCACCCGCTGGTGTTGCTCACGTTCTTCGCGCTGTCGGCGTTCCACACCTGGCCGCTCGTGTCCCAGATGAAGGGATACGTGATGGGCGGACGCGAAGACGTCTACATGAACATGTGGCACCTGTGGTGGATGCGGCAGGCCCTCTGGGTGCAGCCGCAGAACCCCTTCTTCGTGCCCTTCCTCCACTGGCCCCTGGGCGCCGAGCTGTACTGGCATACGCTGGCGCCCGCCAAGACGCTGTGGGGCGTGGTGCTGCTGCCATTCATGTCCGTGGAGGCGGCGTACAACGTGGTGCTGTTCGGCTCGTTCGTGCTGACGGGCTACACGTCGTGGCTGCTCCTGCGCTACCTGCTGGAGCGCGCGGGCCATGGGCCGTGGATCGCTGCTGCCGCGGCGCTGGCGGGCGCGTGCGTGTTCAACTTCTCGCGCTACCACCTCACCCACGCGACAGCGCACCTGAACCTCACCGCGCTGGAGGGGCTGCCGCTCTACCTGCTCTGCTTCTTCCGCTGGCTGGACGAGGGCAAGCGCAAATGGCTGGTGGGGCTGGCGCTGTGCGCGTTGTACGTGTTGCTGTGTGACTACTACTACCTCGTCTACATCGCGCTCTTCTCGCTCCTGTGGGTGGTGGCGGAGCGGTGGAAGCGGGGGCCGCTGCTGTCCCTGGACACGTGGAAGGATCCGCTCGTGCGCCGGGCGGCGGTGGCGGGAATCGCGGCGGGGCTCGCGTGCGTGCCGCCCATGGTGCCGCTGCTCCTGCATGCGTTCCCCGCGCCGCTGCAGATCCACCACGGCGACTCCGACTACTTCACGGACCTGTACGCGTTCTTCATTCCGGACACGCGCTCGGTGTGGATGACGGAGCTGCCCGCGAAGGCGCGTGAATTCTCCCTGAACGTCATGCGCATGAAGATGTCGACCAACCTGGAGGAGACCGGCACGTTCCTGGGCTGGTTGACGCCGCTCTTGGCCGTCTTCGCGCTGTGGCGGGGCGTGCCGGAGGGGCGCCGTTGGCTGGGGCTGGGGCTGGGCTTCGCGGTGCTGTCCATGGGCACGGTGCTCAACATCGGCCTGGAGGACCGGGTGTCGCCGGTGGTGCTGCTCTTCGCCATCGCGCTCGCGGTGGCGCTGGTGCCCGCGTGGCGGGAGCGGGTGTGGCGGCGGGACGTGCTGCTGCTGTTGGCGCTGGCCGTCTACCTGGCGCTGTCGGAGCCGCTGACGGCGTTCAACGTGCCGCTCAAGGTCCAGATTCCGATGCCGTATGTGGTGTTCAAGCACGTGGTGCCGCTGTTCTCGCGCGGGGGCATGCCGGTGCGCTTCATCCTGCTCACGCTCCTGTCGCTGTCGGTGCTGGTGGCGTTCGCCGCGGCGCATGCGGGCGCGTGGGCGTCCCGGCGGGATGCGCGGCTGGGCGTGGCGGTGGCGCTCGCGGTGGCGCTGATTCCGAACGTGGAGTACCGGGGCCTCCAGATGGTGGTGCCCTCCATTCCCCGGTTGCCGCCGGTGTTCGATGAGATTCGCGACGCGCCCATGCCCGCGGCGGTGCTGACGGACAACGTGCAGGGGCAGTGGGAGCAGATGTTCCACGGCAAGCCGGTGTCGTACGCCCGTCTGTCCCGGCTGCCGGTGCGGGAGTCGGCGCTGGTGAACTCGCGGCTCATCCGCGCGGCGGAAGGGATGCGCAACGCGTTCGGCACCGTCACGCCGGAGGAGCGCGACGAGATGCGGCGCTACCTGAAAGAGCACCACTTCAAGTGGTACGTGACGCACTTCTTCCACCCCGTCCGCCACCAGTTCATCACGGACGAACTGGGCGGCGAGATGGTGCACCAGGACGGCTACGTCACCGTGTACCGCTTCCCCTGAGGGGAGGCGGTCAGTCGCCGCAGTCGGCGCGCACCTCGTTCTCGCGCGCCGCTTCGCTCGCGGACACGGAGCTGTCATTCGCGGTCACGGTGATGGTTTCGTCCGCGGACACCACGGAGCCGCACTCGGCGGCTCCCGCGCGGCAGCGGCGGGTGAGGACGAGCGTCCCCTTCTTCTTCGACACCTCCACGCGGGTGAGCTTGCAGCGGTAGGAGACGGGGCCGGAGGGGCCGGAGACACTGTCGACGGACTCGTCGCCCAGCGTGTCCGCCGTGTCGAGGACCTCACCGCCCTTGCCGAAGAGGACGAAGTGGAAGCGGGTCTGGAAGACGGTGTTGCCCCGGCCCTCCTCGTCGGCCACCTCGCTCTCGTCCTGGGTGAAGACGCGCAGGGCCGCACCCGATGGGAACTTGAGGGTCTCGTCTCGGGTCGTCAGTGAGGCGCCCTCCTGCTGCGGGCAGGCGAGCTGTTCTTCCGGGACGTCCACTTCGCGGCCGTAGGTGCCCGGGGCCAGCAGCTTGAGCTGTTCGAGGCGGGACGGTGCTTCGCCGGCGGCGCAGGTTCCCAGGACCCAGACCCAGAAGCCGGGCTTGAGGCCGGGCAGGGTCTTGCTCTCGATGAGCCGGGGGTGGCCTTCCGGCGGCGTCAGGCCCGTCCGTTCCAGCAGCTTCTCCAGGGGGCCCCATGCGTTCTTCTGGGCCTCGGCCTCGGCCTTGTCCTTGGATCCCTTCCAGATGAGCGCGACGGGCTTGCCTTCCGCCTCGGCCCGCGAGGCCCCGGTGAGGGCCAGCAGGCACAAGGCGAGGATGCATGGACGCATGGCGGTTCTCCCTTTACTGAGAGGACTACGCCACCCGCGGTATTAATTCTTCTTGGGGCCTCCGCGCTTCGAGCGCGAGCCGCGTGGGGCAGGGGACGTGGGGGGAGTCGTTCCTTCCGTCCGAGGCGCCTGCTCGCGGGGGGGCTTCGAGGCCCGCGCGTTCTTGGACCGGGAGGGCTTCGCCGGACGGCGGCGCTCGTCGTTCGTCACAGGCTTCGGCGGACGCCCGTAGTCGATGGCCGGAAGCGGCCTCTCCCTGGACGCGGGGCCTGCACCTTCCTCGGCGGGAGGTGGCCGGGGCGCGGGCCGGCCATGGCTGATGGCCGGGGGCGGCGGCTTCGGCGGTCTGGGGGCTTCCGGGTGCTGTGCCTTCGCGGCCTGGGCCCTCAGCGTGTCCACTTCCTTGCGCAGGCGGAGGACCTCCGCGGAGAGCTGGGCGTAGGAGTCGCGCACCAGCCCGTTGAACACGCGCTGCCGGCCCAGGGTCTCGTTGATCAACACCTGGCACGTCTTGCGGAAGGCCCACTTGGCCAGCAGCACCGCCTGCCCCATGCCGGCGCGGTGCGTGTGCAGCGGCAGGGCCCGCGTCGTGTCCGCGTTCTCCTCCAGCGCGTGCATGTTGAAAGTCAGCGGATCCACGCGCGGCTCCACGCCGTCCTCCGGCACCTCCGCCGGTTCCGACGTGGGCAGCCCGCGCACGCGCAGCCGCTCCTCGATGCGGGCCACCAGGGCCCTCGTGGGAATGTCCCGTCCGAGCAGCTTCATCGGTGTGTCTCCTCCACGATGCGCGCCATCTCTTCCCGGTACGCCGCGACCACCTGGGGCCACGTGTGCCGTTGCGCGTAGATGCGGGCCCTCTTGCCCATCGCGTCCCGGGCCTCGCCCACCTCGCGCAGCCCTTCCACGAACGACGCCAGCCCCCGGTACACGCGGCCCGCGCCACTGCGCTCCACCTGTCCCACGAGCACCTCCGAGTGCCCGTTCACCAGCACCGGCGTCCCCTGCGCGAACGCCTCCAGCGTCAGGAGCGACAGGCTCTCGAACTTCGACGGCACCACCACCGCCAGCGCTCCCGCCAGCGCGTCGTGCTTGTCCTGCTCGGAGATGCGCCCCACGTGCCGCACGCCTTCGCCGCTCACGTCCATGTGAGCCTCGCCCGCGAGCACCAGCTCCGGCGCGTCCTGGTAGCTCGCCCGCAGCTGGCGGTGGAACTTCAGCAGGTCCGGCACGCCCTTGCCCGGCTCCAGCCGGCCCACGTAGAGCAGGTAGCGGCCATGCACGCCGTACTTCGCCCGGAAGCGGTCGGGCACCGCCGGCAGCGCGTCCACGCCCACGCCCACCACGCGCGCCCGCGCATGGTTCGGGTGGAAGCGCCCGAGCATCTCGACCTCCTCCGGCGTGTTGCACATCAGCACCCGGGGGCGGTTGAACACGTCCCCATAGACGCCGAAGCGGATGGGCGGCTCGTCATGCGCGGTGGGCACCAGCAGCGCGCGGTCCGACACCAGCGGCAGCCCCCACGCCGTGGGAGCGTAGAGGTACGTGAAGAACAGGTAGCCGTCGTACGCGTCCTGCGTGGTGGCCAGGTGCTCCATCAGCCCCGGGCTCAGCGGGCCCTGCTCGGCCACCCACTGCTCTTCGCGCAATCGCTCGTTGCCGTGGCCGAACACGTGGCGCGACATGTCGTTGAACGCGTGGATGTTGCGCGTGCGCGTCACCGGGAAGCGCAGCACCTTCGTGCGGCCAAAGCGGTCCTCGCCGGGCGGGAAGGTGTTCTCCCACGTCAGGTGGTTCTTCGCGCAGGTCGTCACCACCGTGACGTCCCAGTGCGGCGCCAGGTGCTCCGCCACCTGCGCGGCGTGGCTCTCCGCGCCGCCCGTCACCTCGCCAAAGCGCTGCACCACCAGCGCCACGCGCGGCCGCTTCGCCGGGGCCTTGCGCGGACGGGGCGGCGGCGCCACCACGCCCTCCAACGCGCGTGCGAGCGACACCTGCGCGGCGGTGGGGGAGAAGTGCTGGAGCCGGCGCGCCTGGCCGTCGAGCACCGACTTGCGCAGGTCTTTGTCCTCGCACAGGTCCACCACCAGCTCCGCGAGGAACGCGTAGCGCTTCTGGTCGAACGCGATGCCCGCTCCGCCCAGCGTCTCCGGCACCGCCGCCGCCGCGTACGCGAGCACCGGCACTTCGGCGGCCATGGCCTCGATGATGGGCACGCTGAAGCCCTCGTGCTCGCTCATGGAGACGAACACGGACGCGGAGCGGTACACGGCCACCAGCTCCGGATGCGACAGGCGCCCCAGGAAGTGCACTCCGCTGAGGTCCTTCATCTCGCGCTGGAGCGACTTGAAGTAGCGGCTGCCCGGCTCGTAGCCGCCGACAATCAGCAGGCGCGCCTGGGGACGGATGCGAAGCAGTTCCCGGTGCAGCGCGAGCAGGTCCTCGAAGCGCTTGTGCGGCATCACCCGGCTCACCGACACCAGGGTGGGGCCGGGCCCGGCCAGCTCCGCGAGCTTCGCCGCATCCGCCACGGACGCGGCGAAGCGCTCCTGCTCGATGAAGAGCTGCACGGTGTGCACGTTGCGGTGGCCCGCGACGCGCAGCTCCGCGCTGTTGTAGTCCGAGTCCCCGATGGACACGTCCAGGAAGGGTGCCAGCGCGGCCACCTGCGCGCGGCCCGCCACCAGCGCGTGCTCCAGCGGCGTGTCCTGGTAGAAGCGCGCGGGGCTGATGTTGTGGAACACCACGCCGCGCTTGCAGTCCATGTGCATCAGCCGCCCGCTCAGCGGGGACGCGATGCCGTGGTGATACAGCACCAGGTCATCCGGCTTCGGCTTCAGCGTGAAGACGTGGCGGGCCAGGCCCTGCAGCCCTCCGGCGACTTCTTCCGCGTAGATGTCTCCCACGTGCCCCATGCGGCGCAGCAGGAGTTGCAGGTGCAGCGCGGCCTGACCGGAGGCGTCGCCGGGGCCGAAGCTTGGGATCAACTGATGGACCGCCATGGAGGGCCGTGTGTACCACACGGGCATGGTATGAGGCGGCCCGTGTCGACCCCCGGACCCATCGCCTTCGACGCCACCCTGTGGGACGAGCCCACCACTGGCATCGGCCTGTACACCCGTTGCCTCGCGGAGGCGCTCGAAGCCCAGGGCGTCCAGCTGGACCGGATGGGCGCGCGCAAGTCCGGCGAACATCCGCGCGGCGTCCAGAAGCGAACGTCGTGGACGCTGGCCACGCTGCCCCGGCTGCTCAAGGCCACGCCGCCGCCCGTCTACCACGCGCTCAGCAACTTCAACCTGCCGCTGCGGCGCACGCCGGGCACCGCGTACGTGCTCACAGTGCACGACCTGGTGCCGCTGGATTTGCCGCACACCGTCTCCGCGCCGTACCGCTGGCAGTTCCGGCTGTGGCTCGCGCGCAGCCTGATGCTCGCGGACCGGCTGGTGTGCATCAGCGAATGCACGCGTCAGGCACTGGTGCGCCGCTTCCCCCAGGTGGAGCCGCGCACCGTGGTGGTGCACAACGGCGTGGACCACGTGAACGCGACCCCTCTGAACGAGGCGGACGAGGAGTTCCTCCACGCGCTCAACCTGCCGAAGGACTACGTGCTGTACGCGGGCTCGCTCGACGTGCGCAAGAACGTGGAGCTGGTGCTGGAGGCGCAGGAGCGGCTGCACGCGCGCGGCCGGCCCTTCACGCTCGTGCTCGCGGGGCAGGCCTGGTACGGCTCCGGCAAGGTGGAGACGCGCATCGAGCGGCTGCGCTCGGAGGGCCTGGACGTGCGGCCCCTGGGCTACCAGAGCCCCGCCATCTTCTACGCGCTGATGCGCCGCGCGGCGCTGTTCGTCTTCCCCTCGCGCTACGAGGGCTTCGGCCTGCCGCCCCTGGAGGCCATGCGCCTGGGCACGCCCACGGTGGTGTCCACGGCGGGCTCGCTGCCGGAGGTGTGCGGCGACGCCGCGCCCGCGGTGGATCCAGACGACGCGGAAGGCCTGGCGGCGGTCATCGACCGGCTGTTGCGTTCGCCGGAGGAGCGCCGCGCGCTGTCGGAGGCAGGCCAGCGTCATGCCGCGAAGTTCACCTGGGCTCGCACCGCGGAAGGGATGCGGGCCGCTTACGATGCGGCGCTGCGCCACCGGTAGGCGCCCGTGGTCAACCGGCCCGTGAAGGGCCCCCTGGAGGAACATGCGACTGCTCGTGTGGAGTGGAATCGTCTGCGGAATGCTGCTCGGGTGCGCGGGGTCGAACGCGGCGCGCAAGGACGAGGCCCAGGAGCCGGCCCCCACCGCCCAGCAGGAGGAGGCGCCGCCCACACCCGTGACGCCCCCGGAGAAGAAGGCCGAGTCGCCCGCTGCGGAGGCGGAGAACCAGGAAGCGGCCATAGTCATGCCCCTGGAAGTCACGGAGACGCCCGCGCCCCGCGACTCGCTCGCCATTGAATCGCAGAGCGTGAAGGGCAACGTGCTCACGCTCCATGTCCGCCACGGCGGCGGCTGCAAGGAGCACCGCTACGGCCTCGCGTGGGACGGGCGCTTCACCAAGACGGCCGCGGGCGAGCCGCGCGCGGAGCTCACGCTGCTCCACGACGCGAACAACGACCGGTGCAAGGCGATGGTCTACAAGGTGCTGGCCTTTGACTTGTCCACGCTGAAGCAGGAGTGGAGCGAGAAGGGCTACGGCGACCACGCCACGCTCCACCTGGACTTCAACGGCGTGCCGGACCAGTCCGCCAACTTCAAGTTCTGACAGGTGCATGGCCCTGCGCGAGGAGGTCCTCGCGCAGGCGCGTCAGCACCTTGCCCAGCAGGTTCAGCCCCCGCCACGTGGACGGGTCCTGGATGCGCGGGTCCTCCGCGGAGAGCCCCACGCCCCAGATGCGGTCCAGGGGACTGGCCTCCACCAGCTCCGTGCCCGCCGTGGCGAGCAGCGCCTCCAAGAGGTGCGGGTGCTGGGTGAACTTCGCGTGGTTGCCCTCGTGGACGATGCGCTCACGCTCGCGCTCCCAGAGGGCCGCGTCGAACGGGCTCACCTTGCGGCCCAGCGCCTTGTGCTGCTTGGGCGTGGCGGCGCGCAGCATCTGCTCCAGCACGCGCGTGTCGCCGAACAGGCGCGCCTTGCCCGCCATCATGTACTGCTCCGCGCAGGTGTAGCGCACGCCGTCCACCGTGAAGACGGAGGGGTGCCACTGCGAGAAGAAGGAGTCCTCCTTCCAGAAGAACGTGAACCGCGCCGTCGTCGTCGTGCCCATCCCTGGCCTCCTCGGAGTCTTCGTGTAGTAATAACACGAACGTGCGGCGATGGAGGAACCTGACGGGGGGCCCTACAATGGCCGTCCGCTCCTCATGCGACTTCAAGAAGCCCAGAAGCTGTTGGACCGCTGTTTCACCGGCACGCGAGAGGGCGCGCCGCGCCTCCATGAGCCCTCGGACCCTCGCTTCGCGGAGCGGGGTGGAGCGGTGTGGCTGGAGTACCGCTGGTACGTGCGCGAGCGCGGCATCGCGGAGGTGTTCCTCAAGTGGGACCGGGGGCCGCCCGGGAGCGAGAAGACGGTGGAGGCCACGGTGCTGCGCACGCACCTGTTGGGCCAGTCCCCCATGCTGTCCCAGCGCGCGCTGCGCACGGTAGAGGGCGGCACGCCCGCGCCGGAGCGGGTGCTGGACGTGCTCAAGAGCGACGGCATCCGCCGCGAGTGCGTGGCCCGGGGCCGCACCACCGTGACGGTGGAGCACTGGGAGAGCCGGCGCCCCGCGGCGCTGCTGGACGAGGCGCGCTTCGCGGAGCTGGCCGCGCCCTTGGAGGCGGAGGACTCCACGCGTGAGGCCCGTCACGAGGCCGTGCAGCGGCTGGCGGACGCGGAGCGCAGTCCGCGCGTGCAGGACGTGCTCCTGCGGCTCGTCGCGCGCAAGCCGTCGCTGATGGCCCTGCGCATCCTGTCGGAGTGGGGTGAGGTGAAGGCCCGCGAGTACCTCCAGCGGGACCTGGCCGCCGTGACGCCGGGCAACGCGGCGGACCTGTGGGCCCTCACCGCGTTGGACCGGCGCCTGGAGGCGTGGCAGTCGCTGGCGCGCCCTTCGTAAGGCGCGCCAGCGGTGCGTCAGTGCGAGCCCACCCGGGGGCCCAGCACGTCGCGCAGCGCATCCGCGACGGTGAGCTTCGGGGCCCAGCCCAGCGCGCGCAGCTTGCCCGGGTCCGCCACGAGGCTGGGGATGTCCGAGGGGCGCAGCCGCGCCGGATCCAGCTCGATGCGGGCCTGCACGCCGGACAGCTGGAGCATCTCCTCCAGCAGGCTGCGGATGGTGCGGCCCTCACCGCTGCCCACGTTGTAGGCCTGGCCGGCCTCGCCCTTGAGGAGCAGCAGCCGGTACGCGTCCACCACGTCCTTCACGTGGGAGAAGTCCCGGATGGCGTCCAGGTTGCCCGTACGCAGGATGGGGTCCACCGTGCCCAGCGCGATGGCGCGGATCTGCGCCGCGAACGACGGCACCACGAAGGTGGGGTCCTGCCCCGCGCCCAGGTGGTTGAAGGGCCGGGCGAGGATGACCTCCATGCCGTAGCTTCGGAAGAACTGCTCGCCGGCCAGCTCACCCGAGGACTTCGACGCCGCGTAGGGGCTGAGCGGCACGTGCCGGTGGGACTCCTCGGCGCGCGTTCCCTCCGCGACGGGGCCGTACACCTCACCGGAGCCCACCAGCAGCACGCGCGCCTTGGGGGCGCTCTCACGCAGGGCGGTGAGCAGGTGCACCACGCCCATGGTGTTCACCGCGAAGACGCGCGCGGGGTTCTGGTGGCTCTTGGCCACCGAGCTGAAGCCGGCCAGGTGCAGCACCGCGTCCGGCTTCACCTCGGAGACCGCCGCCTTGACCTTCGCCTCATCGGCGATGTCGAAGTGCAACGCGGTGCTGCTGATGCCCTCGCCGCGAGGCCCGTGCACCTCCACCACCTCGTCGCCAGCCGCGCGAAGGGCAGCGCACGCGTGCCGGCCGACGAATCCATCCGCTCCCGTGACGAGGACGCGCATCTTACCGCTGTCCTGCCTTCACTCGCTCCAGGTCCGCGTCGACCATCATCTCCACGAGCTGCTTGAAGCGCACAGTGGGCTCCCAGCCGAGCTTCTCCCTGGCCTTGTCGTACTTGCCGATGAGCAGGTCCACCTCCGCGGGGCGCACGAACGCGGGGTCGATCTTCACGTGCTTCTGGTAGTCCAGGCCCACGCGCGAGAAGGCGATCTCCACCAGCTCCCGCACGGTGTGCGTCTCGTTGGTGGCGACGACGAAGTCCTCCGGCGTGTCCTGCTGGAGCATGCGCCACATGGCGTCCACGTAGTCGCCCGCGAAGCCCCAGTCGCGCTTGGCGTCCAGGTTGCCCATGGGCAGCGTGTCCTGGAGGCCCATCTTGATGCGCGCCACGTTGTACGTGACCTTGCGCGTGACGAACTCCAGGCCGCGGCGGGGCGACTCGTGGTTGAAGAGGATGCCGCTCACCGCGAAGAGCTTGAAGGACTCGCGGTAGTTCACGGTGATGTGGTGGCCGTACGCCTTCGCCACGCCGTACGGGCTGCGCGGGTAGAAGGGCGTGTCCTCCGACTGCGGGACTTCCAGGACCTTGCCGAACATCTCGCTGGAGGACGCCTGGTAGAAGCGCACCTGTGGACGGGTGTGGCGGATGGCCTCCAGCATCTTCGTCACGCCCAGCGCGGTGAACTCACCGGTGAGCACCGGCTGGTTCCAGCTGGTGGGCACGAAGGACTGCGCCGCCAGGTTGTAGACCTCGTCCGGCTGGGTGAGGTTCAAGAGGGCCGCGAGCGAGAACTGATCCAGCAGGTCGCCCTGGTGCAGCGTCACCTTTCCCTGCAGGTGCGCGATGCGCTCGAACTTCTCCTCGGAAGAGCGGCGCACCATGCCGTGCACCTCGTAGCCCTTCTTGAGGAGCAGCTCCGCCAGATAGCTGCCGTCCTGCCCCGTGATGCCAGTAATGAGTGCGCGCTTGGCCATGGCCCTTGTCTGTTCGCTGGGAGACGCTGTTCGTTGTACCCGAGGCTTTCGCCTCCTGCCAACCGTTCCAGGGTTTCAGGGAACTTGAAGAGTGACGTGCCTATGCCTAGGTAGGGAGCGACCTGCCCAGGAGCCGCCCATGCGCAACCTCTCCCTCCCTGCATTGACGGCCGTGCTCATGAGCACGGCGGCGGGGGCCCAGACGGCTCCCGTGGCGGTGCCCTACACCGTGCAGACCCAGCCCGGGGCGCGCTCCGGGGGCGGCACGGTGAACGACGTGGCCCTGTGGGTGAACCCGGCCAACCCGGCCGATAGCCGACTCATCACGGCGGACCAGAACAACGGCCTGTTCACCTACGCCCTGGACGGCGGGGAGGTGCAGGGCAACACCGAGGGCACGTCCGTGAGCGTGGACGTGCTGGGCGGCTTCCCGCTGGCGGGCGGTACGAACGCGGCGCTGGTTCTCAGCGCCAACCCCACGCTGTCGGGGCTCGTTCCCTACGTGATGGATGCCACGGCGGATGGTGGCGGGCTCACCCGCCTGTCACCCACGGTGGCCCCGCTGGACGTGGGCGTCAGCTACGCGACGGTGCGGCTGGCCCGCGGGGCGGATGGGACCATCCAGGCCTTCGGTGGACTCGCGGCTGGCGGCCTGCGGCAGTTCGCGCTGACGCCCACCGACGGCGGCGTCACGGGGACCCCGGTGCGGGACATCCCGGCCGGTACGGTGCTGGGACTGGCGGTGGACCCGGCGTACCGCGCGCTGTACGTGGCGCAGCAGGGGCAGGGGCTCTACCGCTACGGCGCGGACGCGGACGCCGGCATCCTGGGCACGCAGGTGGTGGGCCTGGGGGACGGCGGCCTGACGTCCGTGGGGCGCATCGCGCTGTACGAGGCGTCCGGGGTGGATGGGTACCTCGTGGCGTCGGATCCGAACGCGAACACCTTCGTCGTCTTCGACCGGCGCACGCTGGGCCGGGTGGGCGCGTTCCAGCTGGTGCAGGACGGCGGCACGGACGCGGTGGAGCAGTCGCGCGGGCTGGTGGCCTACTCGGGCGCGCTGGGCACGGCCTTCCCGGAGGGGCTCTTCGTCGCGCATGACGGCGTCAGCAGCAGCACGTTGACCGACAACCTCAAGCTCACCTCGTGGGGCAACGTGGCGCGGGCGTTCTCGCCGCCGCTCATCATCGCGCAGCAGCCGGCGGACGGCGGCGTGGACGGCGGCACCGGCACTGACGGCGGTGGCGGCGTCATCGTCAATCCGGGCGACGGCAACCCCCATGGCGGTGGCGGCGGGACCGACGACGACAGCGGCTGTGGGTGCACCAGCACGTCGGTGCCGGCCATCGCGACGCTGGGGCTGCTGGCCATGTCGCTCCTGGGCCGCCGGCGCCGGAGCTGACGCTCGAAGCGGGTTGAAAGCGACAGGGGGGCGGGATGAAGTGCGCGCCCCATGCGCTCCTTCCGTTCCTCCGTCCTCGCGCTCGCGGTGCTCGCCTCCGCCTGCAAGGGCGGCCCGACGCCCGCTCCCGTCACCACCCCGCCCCCCGCGCCCGCCCCGGCCGAGCCCGTGCGGCTCACGCTGGTGGGCACCAACGACTTCCACGGCTGGGTGATGCCCCACCGGGCCACGCTGCCGGACGGGCAGAAGGTGGAGCAGGGGGGCGCGGCGCTGTTCGCGTCCTACGTGGCGCGGCTGCGCGAGGACAACCCGGGCGGCGTGCTGCTGGTGGACGGCGGCGACCTGTTCCAGGGGACGCTGGCGTCCAACCTGGGCGAGGGCGCCATCGTCGTCGACGTGTACAACCTGCTGGGCTACACGGCGGTCGCCATCGGCAACCACGAGTTCGACTACGGGCCGGTGGGCCCGGGGCCCGTGGCCACGCGTCCGGACGAGGACCCGCTGGGCGCGCTCAAGGCCCGCGTGGCGCAGGCCAGGTTCCCCTTCCTGTCCTCCAACGTCCGCGAGAAGGACGGCCGTCCCCCGGCGTGGCTGGGCAACGACGGCACCACGGTCGTCACCGTGAAGGGCGTGAAGGTGGGCCTGCTGGGCCTGTCCACGCTGCAGACGCCGCAGACGACCAACCCCGCGAACGTCGCGGGCCTGCGGTTCGAGTCCCTGGCCGACTCCGCGAAGCAGGCCGCGAAGTCGCTGCGCGAGCAGGGCGCGGAGGTGGTGGTCGCCATCGCTCACGCGGGCGGCAAGTGCACGGACGTGTCGAACCCGCGCGACACGTCCGGGTGCGAGCGCGACGACGGCGAAATCTACGCGGTGCTGGAGGCGCTGCCGAAGGGCGCGGTGGACGCGGTGGTTGCGGGCCACACGCACCAGGTCATGGGGCACTTCTTCGGCGACGTGCCCGTCATCGAGACGACGGGGCTCGCGCGCTCCTTCGGCGTGGTGGACCTCTTCGTGGATCCGAAGACCCACCGCGTGCTGCCCGAGCGCACGCGCATCAACGCCGCCATCCCGGTGTGCGGCGCCGTGGACGCCACGCTGAAGTCCTGTGATCCGCTGGTGCTGCGGGACGCGAAGGACGTGCGGCTGGTGCCGGCCACGTTCCTGGGCCAGCCGGTGACGCCGGACGCCCGCGTGGAGGCGCTGGTGGCCCCCGCGGAGGCGCGCGTGGAGGAGGAGCAGCGCCGCCCGGTGGGCGTGGAGACCCAGGCCCGCATGCCCCAGGTGTACGAGGGCGAGAGCGTGCTGGGCAACCTCATCGCGGACTCGATGCGGGAGGCGGCCCGCTCCGACGCGGCGGTGATGAACGCGGGCGGCATCCGGGCGGACCTGCCGCAGGGGCCGCTCACCTTCGGGAAGCTCTACGAAATCCTGCCCTTCGACAACACGCTCGCGGTGCTGGACCTGCGCGCGGACGAGCTGCGCCGCTTCCTGTCGCTGGCCTACGGCGGCCGCAAGGGCGTCTTCGCGGTGTCCGGGCTGGAGGTGACGCTGCGCGCGTGCCCGGGCCCGGAGCGCTTCCAGGGCGTGACGCTGCCGGGCGGCAAGCCGCTGAAGGCGAAGGTGACCTACCGGGTCGCGGTGCCGGACTTCCTGCTGCGCGGCGGTGACGGGGTGGGGCCCCTGACGTCCACGCTGCCACAAGAGCGTATCCACCTGTTGCAGGCGCAGGACCTGCGCGAGGTGCTCACCGCGTACGGCCGCGCCCACGGCAACGCGCTGAAGCCCCCGGCGCTCGGACGCGTGCACCTGGTGAAGGCGGCGGGGCCCTGCGCGGACGCGAAGCCCTGAAAAAGCGCGGCCGGCGTTGGAATTTTTCCCTCCGTGCTGATCCGCTGGGGCTGGATCGCGGCGCAACCCAGCGGAAGATCAGCACATGGCGCCCGGGGCCGAATTTTCGGCCTGGGATCAGTTTCCAACGGAGGGAAACCTCCCTACTCTAGGGCACGCGAGTTCCCTTGCAGGCGCGGCCCCGAGCCAGCGCGAGCAGGTTGGAGCCCGTGCGTGGGAGGGACAGAAGAAATGCTCTACAAAGTGACCCCGATGATGGTCCCCGCCGTGCCCGAGAAGAAAGAGGCACGCGAGCCGGGCCAGCCGCGCAAGCGGCGCAAGTCCTCCGTCTACGACGCCGACGGCCACGAGGTGTTGATCTCGCTGATGTGTCTGAAGTGCAAGACGCTCAAGCCGCTGGCGCAGTTCGGGCTGCGGAAGATGGCGGACGGCGCCATCCGCAACCAGCCGTGGTGCCGGGGCTGCCGCTCGGGCGCGGGCACGAAGAAGCCGAAGAAGGACGAGTCCCAGGCCGCCACCGTCCAGGTGCCCGCCGTCGCCGCCACGGAGCCCGTGCTCCAGGTCGTCGCCGCCGTGCCGCTCGACGCCGCGCCCGTGGCTCCGACGCTCGTCGACGCCCCGGCGGCCGACGCGACGCCCACCCCCCTGGTCTGATTCACCGCCCGGGATGATCCGCCCTGCTGGGGCGCGCACTGTTCGCGCCCCGCATGTGACGGATCCGCCCGGAGCCTCCGCTCGCTTCGAGCCTCCAGGCGGGTCGCTTCCCGCCGGGCGATGATCCGCCCGGCCAACCTGCCTCCTGCTTCAGGACAGCCGCAGGCCCGCCGGCAGCGTGTCGCCGAGCGCCCGGGCTTCGTCCGCCGCCTCCAGGGCCACCACTTCGCGCACCATCCGCACCCAGGTGTCGGAGGCCTTCGCGGCCACCAGCGCCTCGGCCGTGCGCTCGCGCAGCGCCGGATCCAGATCGCGCGTGCGGTCGCCGGTGAGGCGCGCGAGCTGGGCGGCGGCGAAGGGTGCGCCATCCACCTTGCGCAGGTCCAGGGACAGCAGCAGCTCCAGCCACGCCTCCGCCGTCTCCACGTCCACGACCTTGTGGCTGCTGCCGTACAGCGGCACGCGCGCGCCCAGCCGGCCCAGGGCCCACGCCCACGGGCCGCCGGAGCGGGACTCGGCCTTCAGCCGCGCGGCGATCCACCGGCCCACCTCCGCCTTGTCGCCCGGCGCCAGGTGCTCCAGCGATGCGGCGGTGCGGATCATCTCGTCCAACCCTTCCGGTTGGATGCCCTTCACCTTGCCGCCCTGCGTGGGCGCGTCTGGCGGCACGCGCCGGGCCAGGTGCGGCTGGAGGTAGCCGTACAGTTTCTGCTGTTGCGCTTCGGAGAGGCCGCCGGCGATGCGGCGCCACATCACCCAGAACTCCGTCCACACCGACTTGTCCGTGTGGTGCTGCACCAGCGCGTCGAAGAGGGTGAAGGTCTGCTCCGCGCGCCAGCCGTCCAGCGGGTAGCCGAAGCCGGGGCGCAGGCTGAAGCCGGTGAGGCTGTAGAAGACGCGCTCGTGGTCATCCGTGCGGCGGCGCTTGCTCGCGCCCGCGTAGAGCGTGCTCCACAGTTCGCGCAGCACGGGCACGCGCCACGTCTCGCGAGGGCCCAGCACCTTCTCCAGCGTGCGCGACAGCTGCTTCACGTCCTTGGGGCCCAGGGGCAGCGGCTTGTTGCCGTAGACGCGCTCCACGTTGTCCTTCGCCTCGGCGAAGCGCGCGGGCATGGACTCGGTGACGGTCAGCTCGTGCGAGCCGCCGGTGCCGCGCAGCTCGAACTCCAGGCGCCAGCGCTCGTCCGCGACGTCCGACACGCAGTACAGCTCCAGCGTGCCAATCTCCGTGAGCGCGGCCTGCAGGTGCACCGGCACGTCGCTGACCTTGCCGGACGCGCCCTTGAGCAGCGTGTGGATGGGCGGCAGCGGCTTCAGGTCCTCCGCCAGCGGCACCAGGTCCCCCGGCTTGTCAATGCGGTCGCTCGTCGTGCTGTAGAGCGCGAACTGCACCGGCCGGCCCAGGGTGAGCGTGAAGGGGCGCTCGCCCAGGTCCACCTTCTGGCCCTCCTCGAAGCCGCGAGGAATCAGGCACAACGTTGGCTGCTCCGCGCTGTCCGGGCCGCGCTGCAGACCCACGTAGTACGCGCGCGCCGCGCCACCGCCGATGCGCAGGCCGTGACCGCGCCGCACCAGCCCGTAGTACGCCGCGCCCCGTGCCACCGCGAGCTCCAGCGACTCGTGCTTGAGCAGCGGGATGCGCGGCGCCTGCGGCCACCACGCGGACAGCGCGTCCACCAGCCGCGCCGAAATCTGCGGCGAGTTGAAGACGCCGCCGTTGAGCAGGATGGCGTCCGGGCGGGGCAGGGCGCCTTCGTGCGACGGCGTCTCGCCCAGCGCGGTGAAGCCCGCCGCCGCGTGCTGCGCGAGGAAGGCCGCCAGGTGCCGCGTGACGGCCGGGTCCTGCACGTACGGCAGGCCCAGCTCCTGGAGCGCCATGCGCGCCGCGCGCCGGGGCCGTTCTCCGGGCGAGGAGAGGGGGAAGAAGCCGTCCAGCACCAGCGCGTGCGCCTCGTCGCGGCCCAGCTCCGTGGACAGCGTGCCGCCCAGCAGCCGGCTGCCCTCGCCGATGAGCGACACGCCGTACTTCTCCGGAGGCGTGCGCCCCAGCAGCTCTTCCTTCGCGGTGCGCGCGGCCTGGATGGCCTGCGTCCACTGCGTCGCCGACAGGCGCCGGCCGTTCTGGGTGAGCTTCTCCTCCATGCGCCGGGCGAGCGCCGCGTCCATGTTGTCGCCGCCCAGCATCAGGTGATCACCGACGGCCAGGCGCCGCAGCATGGGCCCTTCTGGCGACACGCCCGCGTGCACCAGCGTGAAGTCCGTGGTGCCGCCGCCCACGTCCACCACCAGCACCAGCCGCACCTGGGACAGCGTCTGCTCCAGGCCCGAGCGGTGGCGCGCGGTGTAGTCGTAGAAGGCCGCCTGCGGCTCCTCCAGCAGCGTGAACTTCTCCAGCCCCGCCTTGCGCGCCGCGCTCACCGTGAGGGCGCGCGCCGCCTCGTCGAACGAAGCGGGGACGGTGATGACCACCTCCTGCTTCGCCAGGGGCTCGTCCGGGTGCGCGAAGTCCCACGCCCGGGCCATGTGCGTGAGCAGCAGGGCGGACGCGTCCACCGGGGACAGCTTCTGCACGTCCGCGGGCGCGCCCCACGGGAGGATGGGCGCGGAGCGGTCCACGCCCGGGTGACACAGCCAGCTCTTCGCGGACGACACGAGCCGGCCGGGCACGCGCGCACCCTGCCAGCGGGCCAGCTCGCCCACGACATACGGGCCGCCGTCGTCACCCCAGGGCAGGCGCAGCATTTCCGGGGCCAGCTCGTGGCCGGCGGGGACGTAGACGGTGGACGGCAGGAGGGCTCGGGGCGCCACCTCGCCCTGGCGGACGAGCTGGGGCAGGGGGAAGTCCTCGACGGGCGCCCCCGAGCCTTTGCCTGGATCCACGGATGCCACCGCGCAATGGGTGGTGCCCAGGTCGATGCCGACGATTCGCATACGCCTCCGGTGTGCGGGGCCCCTTCTACTCCTTCATGCGCACGTTGAGCTCCAGCTTCCAGCGCCCGGATCCGTTCTTCTCCAGGCACCGCAGCTCCAGCGTGCCCACCTCCGTCACCGCCGCCTGGAGGTTCACCGGCGTCAGGTCGCCAAAGGGCGTGGGCTGTCCGGGCAGCGTCGTCTCGAGGGGCGCCACCTCCTCCAGCCCGCCGGACGCCAGCTCCGACTCCACGTCCTCCACCATCTCGCCCACGCGGTCATCGCGCCGCACGGACGACGCGAAGAAGCGGAAGCTGGTGGGCTCGCCCGTGACGAGTCCGAACTCCTGGGGCGGCACGTCCGCCTGCGTCCCTTCCTCCATGCCGAAGGGCGCCACGCACAGCGCCTTCACCGGCGGCTCCATGCCCGGCACCGCCGGCATCGCCGTCTCCACGCCCACGTAGTAGGCGCGCGCCGTGCCGCCGCGGATGCGCAGGCCGTGCCCCTGACGCACCCAGCCGTAGTACGCCGCGCCGCGGGCCACCGCGAGGTCCAGGTCCGCGCCCTCCAGCTCCTTCGCCGGGGGCGCCCCTTCCGCGGCGAGCCACTGGTTGAGGACCTCCATCACGCGGCCCTTCAGCGGCCCGGCCTTGAAGACGCCGCCGTTGAAGAGCACCGCGGTGGGGTGCAGGAAGCCCTTGCCCGCCACGTCCACCGGCGAGTCCGAGCTGGCCGCCAGCGCCTGCGCCTGCCGGGTGAGGAAGGCCGCCAGGTGCTTGGTCACCGCCGGATCCTGCGCGTACGGCAGTGCCATCTGAGCCAGGCCCGTGCGGCGCGCGGTGCGCGGAAGGTCCGCCACCTCCGTCACCGGGAAGAAGCCGTCCGTGAGGACGCGGTCCAGCTCCTCGCGCGTCAGCTCCGTGCGCAGCGTGCCGCCGATGAGCGACGAGCCCCGGCCCGGAATGGCGATGGGCACCTTGTCCACGGACGCGTCCGCGTACAGCGTCTCCTTCGCCTGCCGGCACCCGTAGGTGAGGCCGTTGAACTGCCACGCGTCCAGCTTGCGCCCGTCCGCCGCCATCCGCTGGTTGAGCGTGTGCGCCAGGGCGAGGTCCATGTTGTCGCCGCCCAGGAGGATGTGGTCGCCCACCGCCAGGCGCAGCAGCTCCAGGTCGCCTTCACGGTCCTTCACGGTGATGACGGAGAAGTCGGACGTGCCGCCGCCCACGTCCACCACGAGGATGACTTCCCCGGGCTGCACCTGACTGCGGAAGTTCTCCCCCATCGCCTCCAGCCACGCGTACAGCGCGGCCTGGGGCTCCTCGAGCAGGGTGATGTGCTCCAGGCCCGCCGCCTTCGCGGCCTCCAGCGTCAGGTCGCGCGCCGCCGCGTCGAAGGACGCAGGGACGGTGACGATGACCTCCTGCTTCGACAGCGCGTTGCCGGACTCCTCCTGCGCGCGGGCGAAGGTCTGGTCCCACGCCTCTTTGAGGTGGCGCAGGTAGCGCGCGGACGCATCCAGCGGCGACACGCGCTGCACCTCCGGCGGCGCCTGCCAGGGCAAGAGCGCCGAGCGCCGGTCCACGCCCGGGTGCGACAGCCAGCTCTTCGCGGACGACACCAGCCGCGTGGGCACCTTCGCCCCGTGCGAGCGGGCGAAGTCACCCACGATGACGCCCGGCTCCGGGCTCCACGGCAGCGCGAGGCTGCCCTCTGGGAACTCCTGCGCGCTGGGGAGGTAGAGGAAAGAGGGCAGCAGCGGGCGCGCTTCCACGGTGCCGGGCGCCGTCACCTGGGGCACGGGCAGCATGGACTGCGAGGGGCCGCGCGGCTTGCCGTCCTCGAGGTTGAAGTAGGACACCGCGGAGTGCGTGGTGCCCAGGTCGATGCCGATTGCGTATCGGGCCATATCGGTCAGGAACCCCGGGAAGGGGCCTTGTGGTTCCTCGAAGGGAAGGGGACTTCGGAGGATGCGCCGCCTGCTCCTCAGGCGGGCATCAGGCCAGCTCGACTTCCGCCGGCGCCAGCACGCGCGGCTCCATGGCGGGGCTGACCGTCGGGAACTTCACCTCCGTGGTCACCCAGCCGTGGTGCCGGAGCGTGCCGCCATAAGGAGGTTCGCCGGCGACATTGCCGGTGAGCCGGATGCGCTGCGCGTCGAAGCCCGGCGGCACCGTCACCTTGTCGCCCTCGCCCTGCGGCAGCACCGGCTGGAGCGTCAGGTACTGGTGCACCACCTTGCGGCAGCCCTCGTGGACGATGCGGGCCGCCGCGCCCACGTCCGCGTCCGGGAAGGCCGCGACGTTCTCCTGCACGAAGTCCAGGAAGCGGCCCTCGCGCTGGAGCATGGCCAGGAGCGACAGGGCGCTGGCGTGCTCGCGCTCGGGGGGCAGGGGAGCGGGCGCCACGGGCACCGGGACGACGGGCGTCTTCACCGGCGGTGGGGCCTGCGTGTCCCCGGACGGAAGCTCCTTGAGCTGGCCGGCGTCATAGGCGCGGCTGGTCGGCAGCACGGCCTGCGCGAATTCGCGGGACACGAGGCAGCGCCAGAAGCACAGCCAGGCGAGCCAGAAGCGGGCGAAGAACGACAGGGAGGCGGACGGGTCGGTCATCGGCCCCGGATAACAAAGCCGGAAGCCTTTGCAATTCGCCAACGACCTGAAATGCAAAGGGCCTCACGGTTTCCCGTGAGGCCCTTCGTTCTTCAGAGTGGAGGTGGACGGGATCGAACCGACGACCTTCGCATTGCGAACGCGACGCTCTCCCAACTGAGCTACACCCCCACATGGGGACTGCTGGCTGCCTGCTGCGCCTCGCGGGCGTTGGGTCCCGTGAAGTGAGTGGGCTAGTACCGGAGCCTCACCTTGCTGTCAAGCAGCTCGTTTCTGGCACCAACCCTGCGATTGACGTGCCGCACTGTGGATGCCATAAAAACCCCCTTCCAGTACCGCATCCTTCCCGGCCATTCCGGGCACCTTCTGGTTCATGTCCACCTCCCCATCGAAGACGTTGAGCCCCACCGAGCTCGCGAAGCTTGAGCATTCGTTCGCTTCCGACCCCTCGTCGGATGCGTACAAGCCCCTGGCGGAGGCGTACCTCGACCTGGGTCGCTTCATGGAAGCGATGGTCGTCTGCAAGAAGGGCGTCAAGGCGCACCCGACCGCGGCCGATCCCCGCATCCTCCTGGCCCGCGTCTACGCGGCGCAGAACAAAGACAAGAAGGCGCTTGAGGAAGTGATGGGCGCCCTCCAGGTGCAGCCGGAGGACAAGGCCGCCCTGCGCATGGCGGGCGTGCTGCAGATCAAGGGCGGCGAGGCCGACACCGGCCGCGGCAACCTGCTCAAGGCCTACCAGGCGGACCCCGGCGATCCGGAGACCGTCACGCTCCTCCAGCAGTACAAGGTGGAGATCCCCCGCCCCGCGG
>NZ_RAWP01000107.1:0-33950 GCF_003668935.1 Corallococcus sp. AB032C
GAGTGGGGCTCTGCCACCAGAAGACCCCGGCTCCGATGAGGAGCGCGAGCACGACTCCTCCAATGACCACCGCCGACGTCTTCTTCATGGCGCCCCTCCAGGGTGGGCGACTGTAGCAGCAGCGCTGACGCAGGCGCCCCGGGGAGGACCGTCCGGCCGGCCGCGTCAGAGGGGGGCGGCGGAAAAAAACAGGGTCGAACCAAGGTTTTTCGCGGCCGACGTATTGAAGGCGAGGTGGGGATGCTGGGGGCAGAGCCACCAGGGTCCAAGGGCTCGGGACGCAGAGCGGACCGGGCAGAGGGGGAAAGGGTTTCGGGGGTCGATCTTCCGGGACTCAAGGTTTTCGGTAGTCGACGTCTTGAAGGAAAAGCAGGACGGAAGCGGAGCCTTGGGGGCCGCATCCGAGAGGGGGACCCCTCGGGGGAGGGGTTGAGTTACTGGGAGCGCGTCGAGGGGGCGCGCTCCCAGTATTTTTTTGTGCGCTAGAGTCTGGATCCGCGCGGGGGCGCGAGATCGACCGGCCCACGACCTCTGGAGGTTGGACTTGCCCGGCATGAACGCTCCGTCCTCCGAGAAGCCCTGGAGTGAATCCTTCGAGGACTACTTCCGGTGGTCCACGCAGGGGCCGCAGACCGTGTGGATTGACCTGGGTGCCAACCGGCTCGCGCCGATGGCCAGCCACCCCGTGCTCTGGCAGCTGTCCCTCCCCTTGAAGAACCCGATGTCGAACGGGCTCCGGGACAGCGATGAGAAGGACGCGGTGTTCGCGGTGCAGGACGCGCTGGAGGCGTGTTTGCGTCCCCTGGGGCTGCTGCTGGTCGGGCACCTGGTGGCGCAGGGCGCGCAGGTCGTCTGCCTGTATGGCCCGAAGTCCGTCACGGCGGAGCAGGTGCGGCCTCTCGTGCAGGCCCATCAGGGGGCCTATGACGTGGGCGTGGCGCGGACGCGAGACCCCCGCTGGACGGCGTATCTCCGGACGCTCTTCCCGTCGCCCTTGCAGTGGCAGGTGAAGCTGAACCGCCAGCGGGTCGCGCTCCTTCGCGCGGAGGGGGATCTGTTGGACGTGGCCCGGAAGGTGGACCACCGCGCGTACTTCCCGTGGGAGCCACTGGCGAAGGACGTGGAGGCCCGGCTGCGGGACCTGGGGTTCCAGGGCTTCCGGTGGCAGCTCGTTCCCGTGGCCGGACGCATGCCCGGGCTGAGGTACCGCCTGGACTTCCACCGGGTGGACACCGTGGACGATGCGCGGGTGGACGCGGTGGCCGAGGAGATCCACGACATCGTGGAAGCGCACTACGGCACGTATGACGGCTGGGACTGCCTGCTCCTGTCGGAGGACTTCTAGTCAACCGCTGGAGACCACCCGTAACGGTTGTGCGCCTTCTCGGGGGGACTTCGTGGCGCCGGGCAGCTCCAGGACGTGGGCGCCCTCCGCTTCGAACAGTTCGCGCAGCCACGGGTGGCAGGTGAAGGCGATGACCTGGTGGGCTTCCGCCAGCTTCGCGAAGAGCCGCACCGCGCCTCGGGCCCGCTCCGGATCGAAGTTCACCAGCACGTCGTCCGTGATGAGCGGCAGCGCGCCCCGCGTCTCCCCGAAGTCGCGGATGACGGCCAGCCGGAACGCGAGGAACAGCTGCTCGCGCGTGCCCCGGGACAGCTGCTCCGCGCTCCATTCCCTGGCGCCGTCGCTCACCCGCAGCTCTCTCGCGTCCCCGGCCGGGATGAAGACGCGGCGGTAGCGCCCCGCCGTCAGCTCGGAGAACAGCTCGCTCGCCAGTTGGATGACGCGCGGCTGCTGCTCCTCCTCGAACCTGCGGCGCGCCCTTCCGAGCAACGCCAGCGTCAGCCGGTCCGCCGCGTAGCGCGTGGCCAGCTCCGCCGCCTTCGCCCGCAGCGTCTCCTCCTGGATGCGCAGCCGTGACACGCGGTCGTCGTTCTCCCACTGCGACAGCTGCGTCTTCAGGCTGCCCTGCTCCGTGAGCACGGCCTTGTGGCGCTCGCCCTCGGCCTTGTGGCGCTCGCGCAGCGTGGCGAGCTGTTCCTTCAGGCCCGTCTCACCGCCCGCCGCGTGTACCTCCTCGTTCGCCGCGTTCTCACCCAGGCCGGTGAGTGCCTGCACCCGCTGGACGTGCTCGCGCACCCGGGCCGCCAGCTCCGCGTACCTTCGCGCCTGCACCGCGCGGCGGCGGAAGGTGGCCTCGTCCTGGCAGCCGCCTTCCGTGAGCAGCGCCTCCCACGCCTGGTCTTCGTCCAGCGCCAGTTGGTCCAGCCGCGCCTTCTCCGCCAGCAGCTCGCCGCGCTGACCGTCCAGGTGCCGCTGGTCGGCCGCCCGGGAGCGCACCTCCTCCAGCGCCACGGACACCCGCGCGGCCACTGTCTCCGCCTGTCCCGGGGGCATGCCCGCGGCCCGCGCTTCTTGCAGCAGGCGCGTCGTCACCGCGTCGCACGCGGCCTCCGCCACCGTGAACTCCTCTTCGTCCGTGCGCAGGTCCAGCAGCCGCTGCCGCAGCGCCGCGGCGTCGAGCCAGAGCGTCAGCGCCGACGCCGCGGAGAGGGCCTCCGGGAAGCGGCGCGCCACCAGGAACGCCATCCACTCCTCGCGCAGCACCTCCTCGCGCTGGCTCGCGCGCAGCCGTGCCTCCTCCACGCGCTGGTCGTCTCGCACCGCCGTGTCCCAGGCCGTGCGCAGCGTGTCCTCCTCGCGCACCAGCAGCTCGCGCCGCTCGGCCTGCGTCAGCTGCTCCGCGAGCAGCGACTCCTGCGCGGCCAGATCCGACAGCGACGCGCCCGGGGACAGGCCCGCCGCGCCGGAGGCGTTCAACAGCTCCCGCTGGAGCAGTTCCTCGCGCGCGCTCATCGCCGCCTGCGCCGAGCGGAACCGCTCCTCCTCCTGCTGCCGCCAGCGGTGCCGCGCCGCCTGTGCCTCCAGGCTGGCCTTGCGCGCCGTCTCCACGCGGTGGCGCACGAGCAGCAGCAACCCCACCAGCAGCAGGCCGCCCACCGCGCACAGCACGCCCACCGACGGACCCGCGATCCACGCCGCGAGCGCCGCGAACCCCAGCGCCACGAGCGCCGCCGACACCACCCACGACAGCGGCACCAGCGAGCGCAGCGGCACCGCGTCCGTGGGCGCCCGCACGCCGTCCATCTGGCGGCGCTGCTCCAGCCGCTGCTCGGCCAGCCGCTCCAGGTCTCCGCGCACCGCGCGCATCCGTCCCACCGCCGCCTGCCGCTGCCGCACCTGCGCGGGCCGCGCCTCGGGCAGCGCGGTCAGCTCCGCCTGGACCCGCCCCAGCGTCGTCTCCAGTCGCGCCCGTTCCTCGCGCGTGCGCGCCTGCTCCGACTCCGCCTGCGCGAGCGCTGTATCCGCCGCGTCCAGCCTTCCCGCGAGCGACTCCAGTTCTCCGCGCGCCCGCGCGCCCAGGTCCAGCGCGAGCAATCCGCCCGCGTCCACCGCGAGCCCCAGCTCTCCCAGCGACTGCTCCAGCTGCCGCCGCCGCGACGTGAGCGACGCCCTGCGCGCGGGCAGCGAGCGAAGCTGTTCGGAGTGTCCGGAGTACGTGGCCAGCGCGGTGCGCAGGGACTCCGCGCGTTCGCGCACGGGCCAGGGGGCCGCCAGCCGCTCCCGCGCTTCTTCGATGGGCGCGAGCCTTTCGTGCAGCTGTGCCTGCTGGGCGCGGTACGTCTTGCGCCGCTGGAGCACGTCCTCCAGCCGCGTCTCCGCGCCCGGCGGGAAGGTGTCCAGCACCGGCAGCGTGGCCAGCTCCGCCCGGTCGCGTGCGAGCACCGTCAGGTCACTCAGCGCGGACTCCAGCCGCGAGGCGTGGTCCAGCTCATGCTCGGTGTGCTTGCGCGCCACCTCCAGCGCGTGGCCCTCCGCGATGCGCTCCGCCAGCTGGTCGCGCGTGGAGAAGTAGAGCGCGGGCCGGTCTCCTGCTTCGCGCAGCGCCTGCTGCACCTCCTCCAGGTCCTTCATCACGCGGTTCAGCTCGGGCTTCTGCCCGCGCGGTGCGTAAAGCGCATCGGCATCCTTGCGCAGCCGCTCCACCGCCTCCGGCAACTTTCGCGCGCCCTGCATGCCCGCGGCGAACAGCGCCTCCGACACGCCACGCTGCCGCGCGAGCCGCTGGAACGAGGACAGCTCATCCAGGCGGAAGGCGAACACCTCGAAGAACAGCTCGCGCGGCACGTCCGCCAACGCCTGGTCGAGCAGCGTCTCCGGCAGCGGCTGTCCATCCAGGCCGCGCACCGTGAGCGTGCCCTCCGACGCGCGCTTGCCGCCGTGTCGCTGCACCACCAGCGGGCCGGAGGCTGTCTCCAGCCACAGCTCGCCGCCGAAGAGCGCGCCCTCCGGTTCGTAGCGCTCCGGCTGACCGCGCTTCTCGAAGCCGAACAGCACGCCGCGCAGGAACGCCAGCAGCGTGCTCTTGCCCGCCTCGTTGGGGCCGTACAGCAGCGTGAGCCCCGGCCCCGGCGTCCCCGAGTACCCGCGGAAGTGCCCGAAGCCGTCCACCTGGAAGCGGTTGATGCGCAGGCCCGGCTTCATGATGCCTCCTCGTGGAGCTGCTCCACGCCGCGCTGGCCCGCCTGCGCCACCAGCTCCGGCCGGGGCGTCTCCAACGCATCCACGCCCAACCGCTTGAGCCGCTGCCCCAGCGTCGTCAGGTCCTCGTCGTCCCACAGCGACGCGAGCGCCGCGTCGTCATGGGACAGCGCCTGCGCCTCTTCCAGCAGCGTGCCCAGGAAGCCGCCTCCGGAGCGCACCGCCTCCAGGTCCACCTCCGGCCGGCTGCCATCGCGCAGCGACTCCAGCAGCACCGGCGGATGCGCGCGCGCCAGCCGCTCGCGCAGGTCCGACTCCAGCTGCGTCCTCGCTCCCGGCCGCACGAGCTCCCGATGCAGCGGGCCGCGTCCGGCCAGCGTGAGGCGCACCGCGTGCCCGTCGAAGTCCTCCGCGCAGCGTGACTCCACCACCTCCGTGGCCACCGCCTGGAGCATGTCCAGCGACGTGACGCCCGCGAGCGGCACGTCCAGCCGGTGCCAGCGCACGCGGTCCACCGGTACGAAGCGCCTGCGCGCGACGCCGTCCTCCACGTCCACCACCACGCAGCCGCGCTCGCCCGTCTCGTGCACGTGCCGGCCCTGCGGGTTGCCCGGGTACACCGCCACGCCGCCGCCGGGCAGCAGGTGCTCCGCGCGCGTGTGCACGTGGCCCAGGGCCCAGTAGTCCAGTCCTCCCGCCGCCAGGTCCGCGGCGGTGCAGGGCGCGTAGTTCGCGTGGCCCGCGTCGCCGCCCAGGTTCGCGTGCAACAGGCCCACGCTGAAGTGTTCGCCGGTGCGGCGGAACCTCGCGGACAGGTTCTCGCGCACCTCCACGTCCGGATAGGACACGCCCTGCACGTGGCACAGGCGCCGGCCCTCGCGTCGCACCTCCACGTCCTCCCACTCCGGGCCGAACACCTTCACCGACGCGGGCAGACCCAGCGTGCCGGTGTCGCCGCTCAGCGGATCATGGTTGCCGTGCACGATGAAGGTCTGGATGCCCGCGCGGTCCAGCCGCGACAGCTCCGTGCGCAGCGCCAGCCGCGCGCGCACCGAGCGGTCCTTCACGTCGAACAGGTCCCCGGCCAGCAGCAGGAACGTCACGCGCTCGCGCAGGCACACGTCCACGATGCGCGCGAGTGCATGGAAGGTGGACTGCTGGAAGCGCTCCAGGAGCGGGCCGTGCGTGGCCACGCCCCGGAACGGAGTGTCCAGATGGAGATCCGCGGCGTGCACGAAGGAGAAGCGCATCGTGCGGGCACCGTACCCGAGTCCCGCCCTCTCTCCGACTTCCCGCCTCCAGGTGTCACGCGCCGGTGGACACAGGCCATGCCCCCAGGTCCTACGGGGAGTCCACGGGTGAAAATCCGCCACATTGGATGCGCGTCCAGTCCTCTTGCGCTTCGCGCGAAGTCCCGCAAGGGCACCCTGCAATTCGCACGACGCGAGGGCCCGCACCTCTTCGCCAACCTCGCGGGGTTCCTGGAGTCCCGCGCGTTTCGCCCTCGGGTACGACGGCTGCAATCCGGCCCGGCCATGAGACCCGTCACCTCCTGGCTGCCCCACCTCCCATTCCTCCCCGCGCTCGCCGTGCTGTTGCTCGCACCGCGCGCGCATGCGCAGTCCGACGAGCGCCCCGCGCCGCTGGCCTTCGCGGACTTCTCCTGGCTGCCCGGCAACGCGGGCGCCAACGAGAAGCCGCTCAGCTTTGGCCCGTTCACCGGCGAGTTCCGCCTGGATACGGCGTACCACTACAGCTTCAACCGCCCGCAGGACGACACGCTCTCCGGATCCAGTGAGGTGTTCCGCCACGGCGAGGTGCAGGTCACGCAGCTCGGCATCGGCGGGGACTTTCTCTACAAGAACGTCATGGGCCGCTTGATGACCCAGTTCGGCATGTACTCGCAGACCACGCCGCGCAACGACGCGAGCCCTACGCGTGGCCAGTGGAACCTGGACAACGCCTACCGCTACGTCTCCGAGGCCTACGGCGGCTACCACTTCGATGCGCTGCGAGGCATCAACCTGCAGGCCGGCATCTTCATGAGCTACATCGGCTTGTGGAGCTACTACAACGCGGACAACTGGACCTACCAGCCGTCCTACGTGTCGTCGAACACGCCGTGGTTCTTCAACGGCGTGCGCGCTCAAATCTTCGTCAGCGACACGCTCAAGATTGAACCGTGGCTCGTGAACGGCTGGCAGTCGTATGGCCGCTTCAACGACGGCTACGGCGTGGGCGGGCAGGTGCTGTGGCGTCCCACGGGCTGGCTGTCGGTGGTGGGCAATCAGTATTACGGCTCGGACACGCTGGGGAATCCGGGCCGCACGCGCGTGCACACCGACGACAGCGTGATGGTGAAGTACCACGACGCGCCGGGCGGCTTCGTCAGCAAGGCGGCGGCGTCACTCACGTTGGACGCGGGCTGTGAGTTCGGTGGCGGCGTGGACTGCGGGTCGCAGTACTTCCTGGGGTTCATGGCGTACCACCGCGCGTGGTTCCTCCGGGACCGGCTGGCGCTGACCGTGGGCGGTGGCGCCATCACCAACCCCGGGCGCTACCTGGTGCTGCTGCCGCCCATCAACGGGACGACCGCGGCCTCCGGTACGCCGTACTTCACCGCGAACCCGGGCGACCGCTACCGCGCCTGGGACTTCCAGGTGGCCGCGGACGTCATCCCTCAGCCGTTCATCACCTTCCGCGTGGAGTTCAACCACCGCGCCGCCAACGTGCCGTACTTCTCCGGACGCGGAGGCGTCACGCCGCCCGGTGGCAACCAGGGCGCGCCGGGCTCGCTCGTGGACGGCTGGAGCCCCGACCTGGTGAAGACGGAGAACCGCCTCACCGGCGCGTTGATGGTGAAGATTTGAGGAAGGGCGCGGGCGCGCCACCCGGGCACGCCCGCGCCGTCCCGAGGCTCAAGGCCTAGCGGGTGGGCTCGGGGACCGAGCCGGATCCGGTGTTGCCGCCGGTGGTGTCGCCCGAGCCACCGGAGCCCTCCATGCCGGAGCCGCCCGTGCCTGAGTCGTAGCCGGAGCCGCCCGTGCCCGCGTCGTAACCGGCTCCGCCCGTGCCCTGATCCATCGTCGAACCTTCGCCCTGGCTCGGGCTCTGCTCATGCCCCGTGCCCATGCCAGGCTGGGTGCCCTGGGTGCCCTGCGTCCCCTGGGTGCTTCCGGAGCCTCCCGTCCCGCCGCCCATGCTCTCCTGCGAGCGGTCCTTGCTCTGGCACCCGGTCAGGGCCATCGCGCCCGCCACCGCCCCCAGCACCATCCATCGCGTGAAACCCTTCATGCTCGACCCCCGTGTTTGTGTGACGAACCCAAGGCTGGGGGTGGGGCGACGCAGGGACATCGTCCGAGGGCCGCACGCCGCCAGGCCGCCCTCTCCACGTGCCATGGGGCAGGGGCCCGCCGGGCCGCCTGCCTGGACGCAACGGTTCAGGACTCGCGGCGCAGCACGAGCAGCGCGTACTCCAGCCCGCCATCCAGCAGGCCCTGCTGCAACCACAGGTGCTCGCGACGCGACTCGGCGCGCACGGCGTTGAGCGCGGCGCGCAGGCCGTGGGCGTCCGTGGGTGCGCGGGCCAGGTGCTCGTGGACGCGCAGCTCCGAGCTCAGCGTCCAGAAGCCCACCGCTCGCGCGGACACGTCGTCATGCGCCTCCAGCTCCAGGCCCGCCTCGCGCGCGTCGGCGAGGAACGCGTTCACGCTGCCCAGGTGCCGGCTCCACGCGTTCTCGGACGGATGCACGGCGTCGGGCCGCACCCAGAAGCAGTCCGCGATGGCGAGCACGCCGCCGGGCTTGAGCCGGGCGTGCACGCCGCGCAGCCACTCCGCGCGGGGCAGGGCGCAGGTGTTCTCCACGGCGATGACGGCGTCGTAGCACTCGCGGGGCCGGGGCGGCTCGCCCGTACACAGCCGGACCTGCACGTGCGCGCCCATGCCCGCCTCGTGCGCGAAGCGGCGCACCTGTTCCAGGTGCGTGGGCACGGTCACCATCGCCGTCACGCGCGCGCGGTGCTCCTGGGCCCAGTACAGCGCGCTGCCACCCAGGACGCTGCCCACGTCGAGCACCTCGCCTCCGTCCGGGAAGGGGCCCATGGCGCGTGCCAGCTCCACGAGCATCGCCTCCTGCGAGTCCCTCAGCCGCTCGCGCAGCTCCGGCCCCGGTGTGCCGGGCGGAGGCAGCCGGTCCACCAGGCCCGTGTGGCAGTACACGCGGGGGCTCGCACCCTGGTGGGCGAGGCCGCGCGCGGCGAGGGCTTCATGGTAGGCGCGCACGTCGAACAGGGTGAGCAGGGCCGGGTCGCTGGACGGGGCCACCGCTTCATTCGCGGCTCGCCCGCGCGTCAGGGTCGTGGACGGCATCGGGGTGAAGGCGCTGAGGGGCTTCATTGGTACTCCCGGGGCAGCAGGATGCGGAGCAGGGCGCCGCCTCCCGGTCCGTTGTGCCGGTGCAGCAGTCCTCCGCTGGCGCGGAGCAGGCACTCGCTGGTGTAGAGGCCCAGTCCCGTGCCCTGGGACTTGGTCGTGTAGAGCTCCTCCGCGGGCGCGTTGAGGCGCTCCGGAGGGAAGCCGGGTCCGTCGTCCTCGATCTCCACCTCCAGGCGTCCGCTGAGCGGTTCGGTGCGTGCCCGGATGAAGACCCGGGAAGCGCCCTGTTCGCCATTGCCCTCGCATGCGTTGACAACCAGGTTCTCCACCACCCGGCGCAGCGTGAGCGGCCCGCCGCGCAGGAGCGCGCGAGGCGGCCGGGACATCTGCATCTCCACGTGGATGTCCACGTCGGGGAAGCGCAGGGACACCTGGGCCTGTACGGACTCCAGCACCAGCCCCAGGTCCACGGCCTCCGGCTCCGTGCCGGCGAAGCGGCGGCTCTTGGCGCGCACCTCCTTCACCATCTCCTGGAGCTGCCGAAGGCTGTCCTGGAGCTGGCGGGACTGGTCCTCGAAGCCGGTGCGCGCGAGCACGCCGCGCTGCGTGCCGAAGGCCTTCATCATGTCCGCGGCGGTGCCGGCGTCGTGCAGCACCTGGTCCATGCCCTGGTGGTGGCCGAGGATTTCCGCCATGGCTTGCGTGAGGCGGCCCACGTCGCGCTCCTGCTGCTCCACGAGCTGCGCGTGCACGGCGGCGCGCAGGCGGTCCGCGTCCGCGCGGGCCTGGTCGTAGCGCATGGCGAGCGAGCCCAGGTACAGCTGCGCGACCAGCGCCGCGGGCCCCACGACGGCGAGGAGCAGCCCGTTCTGGGAGTGCCACGCCAGGGCGGCCGCGCCCAGGAGGGCCACGAGCGTGCCGACCATGAGGAAGGGCTCGCGCCACGTCACCCGGTAGCGCCGGCCGTGCACCGCGGAGATGCCGATGAGCAGCACGCCGAGGACGAGCGCCCCGCGGGGCGCGGCGAGCGCGGTGAGGCCCGCGAGGAAGAAGTGCTCCAGCGCCAGGCCCGGCAGCCACGCGAGCCAGCTCACGGCACCCACGCGCCGGTGGCGTGCGTGCGCGCAGGCGAAGGCGACGCGGTGGACGGCGCCGGGCAGGAAGCACGCGAGCGCGGGGGTGAAGGGCACGGCGAAGAAGGTGTGGACGCCGGGGGCCCAGGCGACGGCGCCCACGAGCGCGGAGCCTCGGAGGAGGTAGCCCGCGAGGGGGCGCACGCGCAGGGACGCGAGGAGCCGGCCCGAGTCCTGGGCGCGCATCCAGCGGCGGAAGGTCGTCACTCCCTGGCAGGAGGACAGGGGCAGGGCCTTCATGCGCGCGCACCTGTGCCGGACCGCGACAATGCGGCGCGGGCTGGACGGTGCCCGGACGGATGCAGGTCTCCGCGATACGGACGCATGCTGGTCAACCCCCCGGCACCAGGCACAGCCCTCGACACGGGGGAGCAAACGGCAGCGGAGACCTCCCGGTCAAACCCGAGGGCACGTACATTGTTGGCCAGTCCGCCGTCCCTGTCTTCCCGGTCAGGGCGAGTGATGACTCCTGTCCGGAGCAACAGTGCTTGGGAGGACGTGAGGGGCGCGATAGAGGGGCGCACCATGCGTGACAGAATCCAGACGGTGTTGCGGCAGCTGGCTCAGTCTCCCGAGTTGGAAGTGCGGTGGCTGCACACGTTGTCGCTGCTGGAGTTCATTGGGGCGCGGAAGATTTCGCGCACGGTGGCGGACCGGCACCCGTCGCTGGAGGTGCTGGGGCACCTGGCGGACGAGACGCGCCACGCGTTCACGTTCAAGCAGCTGGCCTGTGAGGTGGCGGGCCGCGAGGACGTGACGGAGTTCCTGAGCGTGGGCGCGGCGTCGGCGTGGTTCCAGTCGTTGGACCGGCAGCTGGCGGAGTGGGTGACGGGAGTCACGGGAACGACGGACGTGTACCTGCACTACCTGCTCACCACGTCGGTGGTGGAGCGCCGGGCGATGGTGCTCTATCCGCTCTACAAGGCGGCCACGCGGCACGCGGTGGTGCGCGAGGAGCTGGGGCGCGTGGTGGTGGAGGAGCAGTCCCACCGCCGCGCCATCGAGGACGCGTGCACGGAGCGCCTGACGAAGGTGGGCACGACGCTGGAGCCCGCGCTCGCGCTGGAGGAGCGCCTGTTCGAGACGTTCCTCACCCAGCTGGAGAAGGACGTGGCCCAGGCGCTCGCGGGAGCCCAGGCGGCCTGAGCCGTCACTCCGGCGACGAGTCCTCTTCGCCGTCACCGGCCGCGCTGGACAGCACCAGCTTCCCGCCCGTCCACGTGGCCTGGAGGTTCCTCGCGCGGCGTGCGCGCTTGCGGCTCAGCTCCACGCCCACCGCGTCCAGGCCCAGCGCGTTGGCCACCGCGAGCGCGGTGCCGTGGCCGCAGAATGGATCCACCACCGTTCGCGTGCGCGTCTGCTCCAGGATGAAGCGGCACGCCACCAGGCACGCGTTGAGCCCCATGCCTCGCGTCCACGTCACCTCGCCGGGGTCCGGCAACACGTCCGCCGTGGACTTCGCCGCGTCTGTCTTCAACCCCCGGCTGAAACACAGCAGGTGCGAGTACGCAGGCCTCCCGAACGTCACCGTCCCCGGCGTCCTGCGACACACCACCTTGTGCCAGAGCGTGTCGCACCCCGCGGCCTCCGCCGCCTTCGACACCAGGTAGCCCTTGTCCACCCACGCCCCGTCCTTCTTCACGTCGGACTGGTAGAACACCGCCACCCCGTCCTCCGGCACCCGCGACAACACCTTCGCCGCCGCCCCCACGAACCAGTCCTTCCACTGGGGCACCGTGAGCGAGGGGAACTCGGAGACGTCCGGCATCGACGCCACCATCGAGCACCCCTCCAACACCGGCCGCGCGTCCAGCCACGCGAGCGCGTCCTCGCAGTACACCGTGCGCTTCGCTCCCGTCGTCCCGCTGCGTCCATCCGTCATGACGCACCCGAGTCTGCCGTAAGCGCGCACCCGCTCCCACCCTTCATTCCCTCCCACGCACCTACCCGTCAGGACAGCTCGCTCCTCCGGCCGTCAGGCAACCCCCGAGCATGTGGACGGCCACGCCCCAGTCGTGGCTTGCTACGCTTCCCCTTTAAGCCACGACTTCCAGCAGTTCTCTCCCCCCGGAGGAAGACCCCCCATGCCCACGACGAACGCGACGGACGGTACACCCCTGCACTACCGGGTCCTGGGGGACGGTCCTCGCGACGTGGTGCTGGTGCACGGGTGGATGGTGTCCGGCGCGGTGTGGGACGCGATGCTGGAGCAGCTGGACAGGACCGGCCTGCGCATCATCGTCCCGGACCACCGGGGCACCGGGCAGTCCGGGCGTCCGACGTCGGGGTACACGCTGGCGCAGTACGCGAAGGACGTGCTGGCGGTGGCGGACCACGCGGGCGCGAAGAGCTTCGCGCTGGTGGGCCACAGCATGGGCGGGCAGATCGCGCAGTGGGTGGCGGCGGAGGCTCCCTCGCGCGTCACTGGCCTGGTGCTGGCCAACTCGGTGCCCGCGTCGGGGCTGCCGCTGCCTCCGGACGCGGCCGGGTTGTTCCGTGGCTCCGCGGGGGACCGGGAGAAGCAGAAGACCATCCTGGGCCTGGCCTGCAAGCAGCTGTCGCCGGAGTCGCTGGAGGCCCTGCTGAAGGACTCGGGCGCGGTGTCGAAGGACGCCATCGAGCAGTGCTTCGACTCCTGGACGACGGGCGGCTTCGCGGACCGGCTGTCCGCCATCACCGCGCCCACGCTGGTGGTGGCCACGGATGATCCGTTCCTGCCGCCCGTGTTCCTCAAGCAGGCGGTGGTGGGGCTCATCCGCAACGCGCGGCTGGCGCACCTGCCGGGGCCGGGGCACTACCCCCAGGTGGAGCGTCCGGCGGAGACCGCGGCGCTGCTGGCGTCGTTCCTCGCGGGCAACGCCGCGCAGGCCTGAAGGAGGACATGCCATGGCCTGGGGGATGTCCTTTGATCGCGACGCCGAGCACGACGTCGTCACCGCGAACTTCACCGACTGCATCCTGGTGACGGATGAAGACGTGCAGCGCTGGCGGCGCGACGTGGAAGCGCAGTTCGCCAAGTTCAACGGCCGCGTGGACCTGCTCATCAACCTGGATGGGCTCGTCGTCCGCCACACGGCGGGGCGCACCTTCGGCAAGGTCCGCCGCGAGGTGCTGGAGCGCGGCACGCACCGCTCGTTCCGCTACGGCGGCGACGAGATGACGCTCATGTTCATCAGCACCAGCGGCGTCATCAACGGCGCCGCGGTGAACCACTTCCCCACGCGCGAGGCGGCGCTGGCGGCCCTGCTCGCCGAGCGCGAGAACCTGCGCAAGCGCGGCTTCATGCCGTTCCTGCCGGGCGTCGTGAACTCCAAGCGCTGAAGGCCCACGGGCTATACGCCAGCGAACCACTCGTAGCCGCGGTCCTCCCAGGTGCCCCCCGTGGCCTCCGGGAGGAAGCGCACGGTGGTGAGGTACTTCACCATCTTGTAGCCCAGCTTCACGCCCGAATAGAGGCGCAGCGGCGCGCCGTGGCCGGGGATGAGCGGCGCTCCGTTCATGCCGTACGCGAGCACGGTCTGCGGGTGCAGCGCGCTCGGTGCGTCCCACGACGAGTAGTAGCCCTGGTCGAACGAGCGGAACTCCACGAACCCCGCGCGCGTGTCCGCGCCCACGGCCCGAGCCAGGTCGCGGAGGCTCACGCCGTGCCAGGACGCCACCGCGCTCCAGCCCTCCACGCAGTGGTGGCGGATCCGGGAGTCGGTCCGGGGCAGCCGCTGCAGTTCCTCCAGCGTGAAGGCGCGCGGGCGGGCCACCAGTCCGCCCACCTCCAGCCTCCAGTCAGCGGGGGCCAGGGGCACGGTTTCGGAGAGGAAGTACTGGGGGAAGTCGCCGGGCGGGGTGAGCTGTTCGACGGACTCCTCGGGGGCGAGCCGGGCAGGGTGGAAGAGGGCGGATTGGGCGCGCTCGTTGAAGCGGTCCATCACGCCGAGGAAGCCCGAGCGCGGACGTTGGGAGTCGCACGCGCTGGTGGCGAGCGCGGCGGCGCCCAGGAGGACGCGGCGGCGGGTGAGGATGCGCTCAGACATCGGGCTTCCTCCCGCCGGTGATCATCTCCCCGAAGGTGCGCGGGTGCAGGGCGACGAGGAGGACGTGGCCCACGGTGAAGAACGCGAACAGCGCGAGCAGCAGCAGGTGCACGAAGCGCGCGGGGTCGTAGCCACCGAAGAGCGCCGTGAGCCACTGGAGCTGCACGGGCTTGTAGATGGCGAGTCCGGACAGGACGGACAGCGCGCCCATGAGCAGCGTGGCGGTGTACGCCAGCCGCTGGAGCCCGTTGTAGAGGCCTGTCTGCGCGGGCGCGGGGCGGAGCCGCAGGTAGTACGCGAGCGTGGCCACTGCATCGCGCGTGTCGCGGCGCGGGAGGAACAGGCGGCGGCGCCACTCGCCGCTGAGCGCGAGGTAGAGCACATAGATGAGCCCGTTGAGGGCCAGGAACCAGCCGAACGCGAAGTGCCAGCTCCGCGCCCCCGCAAGCCAGTCCCCCAGGCGCAGCCACGACGGCGGCACGGCGTCCTGGAATGGGTACAGCGCGATGGGCCGCCCGCGAGTCCCCATGCGCGGATACGCGGCGAGGATCTGCAACCCGCTGCCCGCGAGGATGGCGAGCAGCGCCACGTTGGCCCAGTGTGCGAGCCGGATGGGCCAGGGCTGGGGACGGCGGGACTCTGGAGCGTGCACTCGGTGGAATGCAGCACCGCGATGGGGGCTGGGACCATGCGGCGGGAGGGCGGCGCGAACGCTCGGGAGAGGACTTCGCTGTCGAGGTGAGCAGTACAGCGCCGAGCAAGGATTCCCGTAGTACCGGCCCGCGGGTCGCGGGGGATTGGCAGGCATTGGACGGCGCGCCGGACGCACACGGCCCGTGCTCCCCGTGGATTGGACGTGTGGGAATCACCCGGTATCGTTCTCACTCCCGTCCGCCTTCCCCGAGGATGCCGTGACCCTGAAGCCCGCCCGTGCGTTGCACCTCGTGGGGTTGTTGCTGCTGACCACGTTCGGTTGCGTGGAGGAGGAGCCCGCCGTCACGGCGCCGCTGGCCGGTGGTGCGCGGCTCGTGGTCGCGCCGCCCCGGTCCTTGGAGGTCATCTCGGTGACGGCTTCGGTGACGCACGCGTCGGGCGCCACGGAGTCGAAGGCGCTGACGTCCGCGACGGATCCGGATGGCGGCATCGCGTGGTCGGCCGTCGTGAAGCCGGAGTCTCCCGAGGAGGAGCTCCAACTGGCCGTGACCGCCCGGGATTCCACGGAGGCGGGGAGGGCGCCCCTGAGCGTGGATGCCGGGGTGAAGCTGCCGCGATATGGGGAATCGCTCCTGGTCCTGGTGCCCCAGCCCGAGTCCGGCCTGCCGGGGCTGGCCAACCACGCGCCGCGCATCCACGTGGTGCGCGCGCCGCGCTCCATCGTGGCCCCTGGCGACACCGTGGAGCTGAGCGCGGAGGCCAGTGACCTGGACGACGACGAGCTCACCTATGAGTGGAGCGCGACCTCCGGGGGGCTCGACTGCGCGGGCGCGACCTGCGAGTGGACCGCGGCGTTCCCGGCGCTCGATGCCGGCGTCGATCCGGAGTTCGCCCGTGACGCGATGATCCGCCTGCGGGTCATGGATGCCCGCGGCGCGGAGTCCACGCTCCAGTTCCGCATCGGCATGGGCACCACGCGCTCGCCCCCGACGCTGGATGACACGCGGTTCAACCGCGCGCCCGTGGCGTCCGTGGCCGGAGCGCCCCAGCAGGTGATGCTGGGCAATCCCTTCCAGGTCCAGGCGACGGTGACGGACGAGGACGGTGCCGGAGATGTGCTGACGTACGCCTGGAGCGCGACGTGCGAGGGCACCTTCGACAACGTCACCCTGGCCAGGCCCGTCTTCACTCCGACGGCGGAGCCCACGGACTGTGGCTGTCAGTTGAAGGGCGCCGTGACGGACGGCTTCGGTGGAAGCACGCAGCAACTCGTGAACCTGTGCGTGCGGGCGGAGGCGCCGCCGGTCCTGGAGACCACGTCGCAGTCCGCCACGAGCGCGCTCGCGGGCGAACGCGTGCTGTTCGCGGTGGACGCGAAGGATCCGCGCGGTGAGGCGATGACGTTCACCTGGTCGTCGAACATGGGCGCGCTCGGCACGCCGGTGGGGAATGGCGCGACGAGCACGGTGGACTGGACGGAGCTCTCCTGCCTGCCGGCGGACGTGACGCCCACCGTGGAGTTGGTGGTGACGAACGCTTCGGGCGCGAGCACGCGGCACTCCTTCCCCGTGACCTGGATGGGCCGGCGCTGCGGCCCGGGCGAGACCGCCTGCGCCATCACCCTGTCGCCCGGACAGGTGACGCTGCGCGAGGACTGCGTGGTCCAGAGCGCGGTGTTCATCCCGGACGGCTTCACGTTCGACGGGGGCGGTCACACGCTGACCGCGTCCGAGGACGGAGCAGGGGACCACTACAAGGGCGCGGTGCTGCGCAACCGGGGCACGGTGGCGAACGTGCGGTTCGTCACGGTGACGGCGCGCAACCTGTCGGACGTGTGTGACGCGGGCGTGGACCGGCTGCGCGGCATCCTGCTGGAAGACGCGAGCGGCACCATCGAGAACACGGTCGTGGAGGACTTGAACCAGGGCACCATCAGCGGCTGCCAGGAGGGCTTCGCCATCGACGTGCGCAATAGCGTTGCAGGTGCCACGCCGTTGACGGTGGTCATCCGGGGCAACCGGCTGACGGGCTACCAGAAGGTGGGCGTGGTGGTGCAGGGGCGGGTGGCGGTGACGATGGAGGACAACGCCCTCGACGGCCTGGGGCCTACCGGACGGATCTCGCGCACCGGGATCCAGCTCGCGTATGGCGCTTCCGGGCAGGTGGTGGGCAACGAGGTGCAGGGCAACGCGTTCCTGTTCGAGGACCTGCGGTCCGCGGACTACGGCTCCGGCATCCTGGTGGTGGGTGGCTCGTCCTACGGCGTGGGGCGGGAGCTGTGCCACGACCTGCTCATCCAGGACAACGAACTGGTGGGGAACGACGTCGGCGTCAACCTGATCCAGGCGGAGGGCAACGACTATGACCCGCCCGCCGCGCCCCAGAACATCCAGGTGATTGGCAACGAGCTGAGCAAGGAGGACCTGACGAACCAGGTCTACCAGGCCGCCATCTCTGACAACGGAACCGCGAACCTCATCAGCCGCAACCGGATCAGCGGTGACGGGTACAACAGCGAGCTGTACGAGAACGCCATCGGCGTGGACGTGGTGACGCAGGGCGAGGACCGCCAGGTGGGCTTCGCCACTCCGGCGCGGACGCTGGACGTGGACACGTGCTCGGAGGCGCTGGTGGTGCAGGGCTGGGACCTGGTGGGCAACCTGGCCTCGCTGTCCGTGCCGGAGGTGACGCTGGCCGCGTCGGATCCGGGCGCGACCTTCCACCTGCTGCCGGACTGCTCGGATGCGCCCGTGACGGTGGTGAGCCTCAAGAACCCGCAGCGCGAAGGTATTTTCTACATCCGCGCCGCGGCCGCCGGCCCGCTGACCCTCACGGCGACGGGTGACGGCGCCAGCAAGACCCAGGAGCAGACGGTCCGCTGATCCACGCCGTGCGTGCGCGCGGTGGACCGACAGCCGGTCCAGGTGGAGACAGCAGGACCGCCGGATGTTCGCTTCGGCGAAGCGGGCGAGGTAGAGGGGGGCGCGTGTACGGACGGGCGGTCATTTCCTGGGTGGGGCTCTGCCTCCTGTTGCTGCTCCCCGCATGCGCGCCGCGAGCCACGAGGCCGCCCGCGCCCGCCGCGCCTGTCGTGGTGTCCGGAGGCGTCGAGGACCTGGCCCGGCGGTACCTGGACGCCTGGGCGCGCAACGACGTGGCCTCGCAGCGCCAGGGGCTCGTGGACGCGCCCCAGGACTTCGACGCGCAGCACACGCGCTGGAGGCAGGACCTGGGCGTCATCGCCTCGCGCTTCGAACAGGTGGTGATCGAGTCACAGGACGCGACCACGGCGGTGGTGCGGTTCCACGGCGTGCACACGCTGCGCGGACTGGGTGACTGGGACGTCGAGTCCCGTCTGCGCTTCGTGCTCCGGAGCAAGCGCTGGAGCCTGCGCTGGACACCCGAGGTGTTCCATCCCGACGCGCGGCCCGGGGACCGCTTCGGCCGCACGCGGAGCTGGGGCCCTCGCGCCGGGTTGCTCGATGCGAATGGCGATCCGCTCACCATGCCGGGAGAAGTGATTCGCGTCGGTGTGATGCCGGGCCGGGTGAAGGACCGCGCGGCCGTGGCCAGCGTGCTCCAGTCGCAGCTGGGCGTGGACCCCGCGAAGGTGCTCGCCGCGCTGAACGCCGCGAGCGCGCAGCCAGAGCAGTTCCTCGCGTTCATCGACGTGCGCCAGGAGCGCTATCAACAGATTCGTTCCGTGCTCGCGCCGGTGCCCGGCATCTTCTTCCGCAAGAGGCCCGCGCGCCTCAGCCCCGCGGAGGGCTTCGCCGCGCACACGCTGGGCCGCGTGGGCGAGGTGACGGCGGAGGTGCTCCAGGCGCTGGGCATGCCCTACCAGCCGGGCGACGTGGTGGGGCTGTCCGGCCTGGAGCGCGCGCAGGAACGGACGCTGGCGGGACGTCCCACCGGCGAGGTGCGGCTGCAGCGCCGCTTGGGTGGCAGCGAGGTGGTGTACCGCTTCGATGGGGAGCCGGGACGCGATGTCCGCACGACGCTGCGCACGGACGTGCAGGCGGCGGCGGAGGCGGCGCTCGTGGACGTCACCCAGCCCGCCGCGCTGGTCGCGGTGGACACGGCCACGGGCAAGGTGCTGGCGGTGGCCAGCCGGCCGCTCGGGGAGGGGTGGCACCGCGCGCTGATGGGGCGCTACCCCCCGGCCTCCACGTTCAAGCTGGTGACGGCCACGGCGCTTCTCGAAAGCGGCCTGAAGCCGGACTCCCGCGTCGAATGCCCCCTGGAGGTGACGGTGGGCCGCAAGCGCTTCCGCAACTTCGAGTCCGAGGCGCTGGGCGCCACCACGTTGCGGCGGGCGTTCGCGCTGTCGTGCAACACGACGTTCATCCAGCTCGCGTCGAAGCTGGACCCTCGCGTGCTGGAGGACGCGGCCCGGCGCTTCGGCTTCGGGGTGTCCTACGACGTGGGGCTGCCGTCACCGGGCGCCACCTTCCCCCCGCCGAAGGACGACGCCGAGCGCGCGGCGGACGCCATGGGCCAGGGCCGCGTCCTGGTCACGCCGCTGCACATGGCCACCGTCGCGGCGGCGGCGGCCACCGGCGTCTGGCACGCGCCGCGCCTGCTGGTGGATGCGGAGCCAGGTCCGGAGGCGCGGCTGGGCCCGGGCACGTCGGTCATGCTCCGCGACCTGATGCGCGCGGTGGTGACGGACGGCACGGCGAAGTCCGCCGCCAGCATCCCGGGCCTCCTGGGCAAGACGGGCACGGCGGAGTTCGGCATGTCCGTGCCGCCCGAAACCCACGCGTGGTTCGTCGGCGTGCGCGACGGCATTGGCTTCGCGGTGTTCGTGGAGGGCGGCGGCGTGGGAGGCCGCGTCGCCCTGCCGGTCGCGGTCCGTTTCCTCCAGGCCCTGGACGCGGCCTCGGTCCTCTCCTTCAAGAAGGACGACGGCGCCAGCTAGGGCACGGGGCCGTCCCTCCGAGCGCCGCGCCCCTTCGCGCGCTGGCGGCTGGTCACCCCGGAGGACACTGTCCACGTTGCGGGGATGGGCGCCGAACGCTTGAGCGGCCGGGGCACCGGGCCCGTGGCGCACCCCCAGCGCCGCTCCGGCGCGCGGCGAGGGCCGACACCGAAGCGCGAAGGGCCACCCGCCTGGAGCGAGCCGGTGGAGTCCCTCCTCGCCCGGCTGGGCAGCACCTCCCAGGGACTGGCCGGACAGGAAGCCGGCGAGCGGCTCGAGTCCCTGGGCCCCAACGAACTGGAGTCCCGGCGCCGCCGGCCGCTCCCCTTGGAGCTGCTGCTGCGGCTGGGCAACCCGCTGGTGCTGGTGCTGCTGGTGGCGTGCGGCATCTCGGCCGTCGTCCACGACCTGACCAGCTCCGCCATCATCGCCGTCATCGTGTTGATCAGCGTGACGCTGGACTTCGTCCAGGAGCACCGCGCCAGCGACGCGGCGGAGCGCCTGCGCGGCGCCGTGGCCCTGCGTGCCCGGGTGCTGCGCGACGGCGTGGAGCAGACGCGGCCCGCCACGGAGCTCGTCCCCGGAGACGTGGTCCTGCTGGCCACCGGCAGCCGCGTGCCCGCGGACGCGCGCCTCCTGGAGTCACATGCGCTGTCCGTGAACGAATCGCTGCTCACCGGCGAGCCCTACCCCGCGGAGAAGGCGCCGGGCCTCGCGCCCGCGGACGCACCGCTCGCGGAGGTGGGCAACACCGTCTTCGCCGGGACGTCGGTGCTGGGAGGCACGGCCCGCGCGCTCGTGTTCGCCACTGGCCGCGACACCGAGGTCGGCGGCATCGCCCGGGGACTGGACGCGCCCGTCGCCTCCACCGCCTTCGAACGGGACACGCGCCGCTTCTCCGTGATGCTGATGCGGCTCACGGTATTGATGGTCCTGTTCGTGCTCCTGGTGAACCTGATCCTGGAGCGTCCGCTGCTGGAGTCCTTCCTCTTCGCCATGGCCCTGGCGGTGGGGCTCACGCCGGAGCTGCTGCCCATGGTGGTCTCGGTGACGCTCGCCCGGGGCGCCCTGCGGCTCGCGGACCAGGACGTCATCGTCAAGCGGCTGAGCGCGGTGCACGACCTGGGCTGCATGGACGTGCTGTGCACCGACAAGACGGGCACGCTCACGGAGGCGAACATCCGGCTGGAGCGCACCGAGGACGCCGCCTCCCAGCACAGCGAGCGCACCCTCGCGTGGGCCTTCCTCAACAGCCACTTCGCCACCGGCCTGCGCAGCCCCATGGACGAGGCCATCCTGGCCCGGCGCGTGGCGTGCACGGAGGGCTGGCGGAAGCAGGACGAGCTGCCCTTCGACTTCGAGCGCCGCCGCGTGTCCGTGCTGCTGGAGAAGGACGGCCGCCGCGTCCTGGTGGTGAAGGGCGCGCCGGAGGCCCTGCTGTCCCGATGTGAATCGCTCGAGGCGGCGGACGGGACAGCGCAGGCCCTGGACGCGGACGCGCGGGAGTGCCTGAAAGCCCGCGCCGATGCCTTGAGCGAGCAGGGCTTCCGGGTGCTGGGGCTCGCCTGGCGCGACGTCCCGTCACAGGACGGGCCGCTGTCCCAGGAGGATGAGACGGACCTCGTCTTCGCGGGCTTCGCCTCCTTCCTGGATCCGCCCAAGCAGAGCTCCCGGCCCGCGCTGGTGGCGCTGGGCGAGGCGGGCATCGAGGTCAAGGTGGTGACGGGCGACAACGCGCGGGTGGCGGTGCACGTCTGCCAGTCGCTGGGGCTGGAGGTGCGGGGCGTGCTCACCGGCGCGGAGGTGGCGCTGCTGGACGACCCGGGCCTGCGCGCGCGGGCGGAGGACACCACCATCTTCGCGCGCGTGTCCCCCTCGCAGAAGAGCCGCATCCTGCGCGCGCTGAGGCAGCGCGGCCACGTGGTGGGCTACCTGGGGGACGGCATCAACGACGCGCCTTCGCTGCACGAGGCGGACGTGGGCATCTCCGTCTCGGGCGCGGTGGACGTCGCGCGCGAGGCCGCGGCGCTCCTGCTGCTGCGCCCGGAGCTGGGCGTCCTGCACGACGGCGTCCTGGAGGGGAGGCGCACCTTCGGCAACGTCATGAAGTACATCCGCATGGGGACCAGCTCCAACTTCGGCAACATGCTGAGCATGGCCCTGGCGTCGCTGGTGCTGCCGTTCCTGCCCATGCTGCCCATCCAGATCCTCCTCAACAACATGCTGTACGACGTGTCGGAGCTGGCCATCCCGCTGGACACGGTGGACTCGGAGCAGCTCGCGCGGCCCCCCCGCTGGGACATGCGCTTCGTGCGCCTCTACATGGCGGTGTTCGGCACGCTCAGCTCGCTCTTCGACGCGGCGACGTTCACGGTGCTGCTGCACGGCTTCCGTGCCGACGCGACGCTCTTCCAGACGGGCTGGTTCATGGAGTCGCTGACCACGCAGGTGCTGGTCATCTTCATCATCCGCACCCGGGGTAACGCTCCGCGCAGCCCCCCCGCGCGGCTCCTGGTGCTGTCGTCGCTGGGCGTGGTGGCGGTGGCCTGCGTGCTGCCCTTCACGCCGCTGGGGCACGTCTTCGGCTTCGTGCCGCCGCAGCCCGCCCTCCTCGCGTCGCTGGTGGCGCTGGTGGCGCTGTACCTGGGCTGCGCGGTGGTGCTCAACCGTTGGTTCTTCCGCCGCTTCGACACCGCCTGAACTCCTCCCCGGGGGCATGAAAGCGCGCCGTGACGGACACCTGTCCCGCCCGCGTGTCCGGTAGCGAGCCGTGGAGGCCCACGGCCCGCCGGAGCGCCGCGCAGGGCGGGGACAATCCCGGCCGAGTGGCCCCGGTCATGCGCGGGCCACGGAAGAAACGGGGGCGGCGGTGCACGCACGGCAGGACGAAGCCGGGAGCTCCTCCCGCGACCGGTTCGCTCACGCCTTCGTGGGCGCGCTCATCCGCCATCGCCGCGTCATCCTCGCGCTCGCGGCGGTGCTCACCGCGGTGGGGGGCGCGCTGACGGTCGCCCTCTACGGAGACCTGCGCAGCGAGGTGGAGGAGCTGCTGCCGTCCTCCGCGCCCAGCGTGGTGGCCGCCCGCGTCCTCGGTCCCCGGCTGTACGACGTCAACCACCTGTCCGTGGTGCTGGAGGGGAAGGACCCGGAGGCCCTGCGGCGCTTCGCGGACGCGCTCGCGGCCCGGCTGCGCGCGCTGCCCCCGTCCCAGGTGCGCCAGGTGGAATACCGCGCGGACGCGGAGCTGGACTACGTGCGCCGCTTCGGCCTCTTCTACCTCTCCGTCGACCAGCTCCAGTCGCTCCTCCAGCGCGTCCGGGCGCGGCTCCAATGGGAGCAGCGCCACGCGAACCCCTTCATGGTGGACCTGGTGGGCGACGACACGCCTCCGTCGCTGGACCTGCCGTCCCTGGCCGGGAGCGCGGGAGGCGGGGCGCTCGCGACCGTGGAGCGCTTCAAGAGCGGCTACTTCCAGAGCGCGGATGGCCAGCGGCTGGTGATGCTCGTCCGTCCACCGGAGGCCACCACCGGCTATGCCTTCAACCGCGCGCTGCGGGAGCGCGTGGAGGCGGAGGCGAAGGCCCTGGCGGCCGGCTTCCCCAACGCCCCGGCGCGCATCGGGTTCGACGGCGAGGTCGCCACGATGGCCGAGGAGCAGGCGTCGCTGCGGGAGGACCTGGCCGTCTCCGGCACGCTGGTGCTGCTGGGCGTGTCGACGGTGCTGTGGCTGTACTTCCGCCGCTGGCGGGCGCTGGTGGCCATCACCGGCTCGCTGGCCGTGGGGTGCGCCGTCACCTTCGGCCTGGCCCAGCTGCTCATCAGCTACCTCAACGCGAACACGGCGTTCCTCGGCTCCATCGTCGTGGGCAATGGCATCAACGCGGCCATCATCTTCATGGCCCGCTACCTGGAGGAGCGCCGCGCGGGGCTGACCCTGGACGCGGCGCTGCCCCGGGCCTGGGCGGCGACGCTCGTGCCCACCTTCGTGGCGTCCTTCGCGGCGGGGCTGGCGTACCTGTCGCTGTCGGTGACGCACTTCCGGGGGTTCAACCAGTTCGGCGTCATCGGCGGGCTGGGGATGGCGCTGTGCTGGGCCTCCACCTACGTCATGTTGCCTCCGCTGCTCGCCGCGCTGGAGGGGCGGCGCCCCATGGACTTCTCCAACGTCCGGGGCGCGGCGCGGCTGACGTCGGTGCTGGCCCGCGCCGTGGAGCACCGCCGGCGCGTCATCCAGGGCACCGCGCTGGCCCTGCTCGTGGCGTCGCTCGTGGCCGTCGTGACGTACCCGGGGCCCCTGGTGGAGGCGGACTTCAACAAGCTGCGCGCGCGCGAAAGCCAGCGAAGGGGTTCCCTCTACTGGGGCCAGCAGGTGGACGCGGTCTTCCAGACCTACCTCACGCCCATCGCCATCGTCGCGGACACGCCCCAGGACCTCCAGCGGGTCGTCACGGCGCTGGACGCGCGGCAGCGGGCCTTCGGCGCCGACGCTCCACTGGGCGAGGTGCGCACCGCGGAGACGCTGCTGCCGCGGGACGTGGACGCGAAGCTGCCGCTCGTGCACGAGCTGCGGCGGCTGCTGCCAGAAGACCGGGTGGCGAGGCTATCCCCCTCGGACCGCGACGAGGCCTCCCGCTTCCTGCCCCCCGCGGACGCGCGTCCTCCCACGTGGGAGGACGTGCCCGCCGTGCTCCGGCAGCCGCTCACCGAGCGGGACGGCACCGTGGGGCGTGTCGCGCTCGCCTACCCCCGGCACGTGGGCACCATCGACGCGACGTACGGGCGCCAGCTCACGGACCTGGTCCGGGACGCCATCCAGGACGCGGGCGTGCCCGCGCTGGCCACGGGGCGCCCGCTGCTCATCGTGGACATCAACGACTCCGTCCTGCACGACGGGCCCCGGGCCACGCTGCTCGCGCTCCTCGCGGTGACGCTGCTGGTGTTCGGCGTCGTGCGGCAGCCGGTGTTCGCGGGGACGGTGCTGCTGGGACTGCTGATGGGGGTGGCGTGGCTGGTGGGGCTGGCCGCGGCGCTGCGGCTGCGGCTGAACTTCCTCAACTTCGTGGTGCTGCCCATCACCTTCGGCATCGGCGTGGACTACGCGGCGAACCTGGTGCTGCGCTACCGGCAGGAGGGGCCGGGGTCGTTCACGCGGGTGATGGACGACACGGGGGGCGCGGTGGCGCTGTGCTCCTCCACGACCATCATCGGCTACGCGTCGCTCATCTTCTCCGACAACCAGGCCCTGGCGGGCTTCGGCCTGCTGGCGACCCTGGGCGAGGTGGCGTGCCTCGCCGCCGGATTGTGGGCCCTGCCCGCGTTCTTCTTCGCGCCCTCGCTCCCCCCGAAAGCCGCCCGGACGCAATCGCCCCACGTCTGAGCCGTGTGTAGGCTCATGCATGGGAGAGACCGAATGACCTGGAAGCCGTTGCGCCTGCTGGGCGTGCTGGCCGTGGCGCTGTTGTTCATCCCTGGCGCCGCCGGTGCCGCGACGCGACAGCAGGAGCTGGACAGGTTGCTGACGCAGTACCACCAGCTGCGCCAGTTCAACGGCGTGGCGCTCGTCGCCAACGAGAAGGGCGTCATCCTGAAGAAGGCCTACGGCCAGGCCAACTTCGAATGGAACGTGCCCAGCACGCCGGACACGAAGTTCCGCCTCGCGTCCGTGACGAAGCAGTTCACGGCGATGGTCATCCTCCAGCTGGTCGCGGAGGGGAAGCTGAAGCTCGATGACACGCTGGTGTCGGCCCTGCCGGACTACCGCAAGGACACGGGCTCGCGCATCACCGTCACCCACCTGCTCAACCACACGTCCGGCATCCCCAACTACACGAGCCTGCCGGACTTCTTCGCCAAGGAGTCGCGCAACCCGTACTCCGTCGCGGACTTCGTGAAGCGTTTCGCCAGCGGTGACCTGGAGTTCGAGCCCGGCTCGAAGTTCGCCTACAGCAACTCCGGCTACTTCCTGCTGGGCGCCATCATCGAGCGCGCCACCAGCAAGACGTACGCGCAGGCGGTGCAGGAGCGCATCTTCACGCCGCTGGGCATGAAGGACTCCGGCTACGACGTCACCGCGACGGTGCTGCCCAAGCGCGCCAGCGGCTACGAGCTCGGGCCGGACGGCTACGTCAACGCCTCCTACCTGGACATGTCCCTGCCATACGCCGCCGGGTCGCTGTACTCGACGGTGGAGGACCTCTACCGCTGGGACCGCGCGCTCTACGAGAACAAGCTGCTGCCGGAGGCCCTGAAGCAGAAGATGTTCACGCCCGGCCTGGAGAACTACGGCTTCGGGTTCTCCATGGACCCGCTGAAGCTGGACGACGGAAAGACGGAGCTCGCCACCATCAACCACAGCGGCGGCATCAACGGGTTCAGCACTCGCATCTTCCGCGTGCCGGCGAGCAGGGAGGTGGTCATCCTCCTGGACAACACGTCGCGCGGCGACAAGCTCAAGCCGCTGGCCGCTGGCCTCTTCAGCGTGCTCCACGGCATCCCGCCCAAGGCGCCCCGGGTGGGCATCCGGGAGCTGCTGAGCATGACGGTCGACAAGGAGCCCGTCGCGAAGACCGTCGCGCGCTACCGCGAGCTGAAGGCCACGAAGCCGGACGCGTATGACTTCTCCGATGATCAGCTCAACAGCCTGGGCTACCAGCTGCTCCGGAAGGGCCGCGCGGCGGACTCCATTGAAATCTTCAAGCTCAACGTGGAGATGTTCCCCCAGGTGGGGAATGGCTACGACAGCCTGGGGGAGGCGTACCTCGCCGTCGGCGACAAGGCGCAGGCGCGCGTGAACTACGCCAAGGCCGTGGAGCTGGACCCCAAGAACAGCAACGCGGCGGGCGCGCTCCAGAAGCTTGGCGAACAGTCCGGGCCGCCCGCGACAAAGGCAGTCCCCTAGCGGCACCAGATGTGAGCGAATGCGCCCCGCGCCCCGGGCGTTGTGTCCGGGGGGCGGTCCCACGTGGTGCTCACGAGAGGTGCCTGCATGAAGCTCTATTTCAATCCGCGCAGCCGGGCGGTCATTGGCAAGTGGATGCTCGACGAGGCGGGGGTCGAGTACGAAATCGTGCCCATCGACCTGGAGAAGAAGGAGCAGAAGTCGCCGGAGTTCCTCCAGGTGAACCCCGCCGGCAAGCTGCCCGCGCTGGTGGACGGAGCTGCGCGCGTGTTCGAGAACACGGCCCTCTGTCTCTACATCGCGGACAAGTACCCGCAGGCGAAGCTGGCGCCCAAGCTGGATGCGCCGGAGCGCGGCCGGTATCTGTCATTGATGGTGTACTCGACGTCGCAGCTGGAGCCGTCCATGGGCGACCACATGGCGAAGCTTCCCCTGCTGCCGCAGCGCGGGTGGACGGAGTACGCGCAGACGCTGGACGCCGTGGAGCGCGAGCTGGGGGACGGCCCCTACCTCTTCGGCGACTGGTTCACCGCCGCGGACGTGATGATCGGCTCCATGTTCATCTACCAGCGCATGCTGGGTGGCGCGACGGGCCGGCCGAAGCTGGAGGCCTACGTGGACCGGCTGCTCGCGCGTCCCAAGTGCATGAAGCTGCGCTGAGGCGCTCCCGCTTCACGGCGCGGTGAAGCCCTGCGTCAGCCAGTCGATGAAGACGCGCACGCGCGGGGACAGCTGCCGGTTGCGTGGGTACATCAGGGACACGGGCGTGGGCGTCGGCGGGTGCTGGGGTAGCACGGGCACCAGCGTGCCGCGCCCGAAGTCCTCCTCCAGGCGGTAGCGCGGCGCCTGGATGAGGCCCAGCCCCAACCGTGCGGCCGCGACGAAGGTCTCCGCGCCGTTCACGGACATGGTGGTGGGCAGCACGACGCGGCGCACCTCGCCGCCCACCGTGAACTCCAGCGGAATCAGGCTCCCCGTCAGCGACGAGCGGAAGCCCACCATGCGGTGCCCGTGCTGGAGCGCCTCGACGCTCTCCGGCACGCCGTGCCGCGCGAGGTAGGCCGGCGACGCGCACGTCACCTCCTCCAGCAGCGCCACCCGGCGGGCCACCATGTCGCTGTCCTTGGGCTCCCCCGCGCGCAGCACGCAGTCCACGCCCTCGCGCACCAGGTCCACCAGCCGGTCGCCTTCGCTCATGTAGAGCTCGATGCCCGGGTAGCGCTCCAGGAACTCCGGCAGCCGCGGCAGCACGACCCTGCGCGCCAGCGTCCCCTGCACGTCCACGCGCACCAGCCCCTTCGGCTGGCCGCCCACGAACGCCGCGTCCGCCTCCTCCAGGTCCGCCAGCAGCGACACGCAGCGCTGGTAGTACGCCTCGCCGTCCAGCGTGGGGCTCACGTGCCGCGTGGTGCGCTGGAGCAGGCGCACGCCCAGCCGCTCCTCCAACTGCTTCACCGCGTCCGTCACTGACGAGCGAGGCAGGCCCAGGTCCTTCGCGGCCTGCGTGAAGCTCCGGCGCTCCACGATGCGCGTGAAGGCCTTCATGGCGTCGAACCGGTCCATTGTCCGCCCTGTCGAACAGTGATGCCGGAACAAAGCCGATTATCCGTGGCTCGGAAAGGTCCATCTTGTCCTCACCTGGCGCCGACGACGGCGCTCCCAGAGGAGAGGACCCCCATGACGACCCAGACCCATAAGAAGACGGCCCTTGTGACGGGCGGCTCGCGCGGCATTGGCGCCGCGGTGGCGGAGCGGCTCGCTCGCGACGGCTTCAACGTCATCGTCAACTACGCGGGCAACCGCGACGCGGCGGAGGACGTGGTGCGCAGGATTGAAGCGGCGGGCGGCCGGGCCCTGAGCCTCCAGGCGGATGTCGCCGACCCCACTGCCTTCCCCCGGATGTTCAACGCGGCGGAAGAAGCGTTCGGCGGCGTGGACGTGCTGGTGAACAACGCCGGCATCGGGAAGTTCGTGCGCTTCGCGGACTTCGACGACGCGTTGTTTGATCAGCACGTGGCCGTCAACATCAAGGGCACGTTCAACGGCCTGCGTGAAGCCGCGCGCCGACTGCGCGACGGTGGGCGCGTCATCAACTTCTCCACCAGCGTCATTGGCCTGCGGATGGAGAACTACGGCGTCTACTCGGCCACCAAGGCCGCCGTGGAGGCGATGACCGCCGTCCTCTCCAAGGAGCTGCGCGGCCGGAACATCACCGTCAACTGCGTGGCGCCCGGGCCCACCGCCACCGAGCTGTTTCTGGACGGCAAGTCCCCGGAGCTGGTGGAGCGCATGGCGAAGCTCAACCCCCTGGAGCGGCTGGGCACGCCGGAGGACATCGCCGCGTCCGTGGCCTTCCTCTCCGGTCCGGAGGGTGGGTGGATCAACGGACAGGTCCTCCGCGCCAACGGCGGCATGGTCTGAGAATCGTGCGCGAGGGGTGAGGGGAAAAAAGGGGCATTTCCGTTGGGTGGGGGCAGGCGCGAACCGGATGGCCATCACGGCCGCCGGGCGCCACCCATCAGGAGCAACCCCATGTCACCGTCCCCACGCCTTCGTTCCGTGCTGGGCTTCAGCGCATCCGCGCGGACGTCTGCCTTTCCCGGCGGCAGCGCGGACCTCCGGTAGCGCGAATGTCTTCCCCAGAGCCCATGGGCTCCGGGGAATTTTCACGGATTGCCCGGCTTCTCCTGGCCGCCGATGATGCGTTCGAACGACGCTCGGCGCCCTTTCGCGAGGGGAGGCATCTTGGAGTTGCGACACGGCCCATGGGCGGGTGCATCCCCGGATGCCGGGTTGGAGACGCTGCGGCGTGACCTGGGCCGGGCGCTCGCGAGCGTCTGTCCCGCGTCGCTCGCGGACCGGCGGGAGGACCTGTTGCAGGTCGCGATGATGAAGGTGGTGGAGCTGCGCGGGCGCACCCAGGGCCAGGCGGAGCTGACTCCCGCGTACCTGTACCGGGTGGCGTACACGACGCTCATCGACGAGCTTCGCCGGATGGGGGCGCGCAAGGAGGTGGCGTTGGAGGAGGTGGAGCAGGGGTCCGCCCAACCGGTGGCGCCGGGAGACCCGGAGCGCGCGGCGGGGGCCTCGCAGATTGCGCGGGCTGTGCGTGACTGTCTTCAGGGGCTGGTGCAGGACCGCCGCCTCGCCGTGACGCTGCACCTGCAAGGGCACACCGTCCCGGAGGCCGCGGAGCTGCTGGGGTGGGAGGCCAAGCGGACGGAGAACCTCATCTACCGGGGGCTGAGCGCGCTGCGAGCCTGTCTCTCCACAAAGGGAATCCAGCCGTGAGCGAACGCCGTCCCGAGGATGACACGCTGGATGCCGAGGGCGTGGAGCGGCTGCGCACGGCGCTGCGCGAGGATGACGCGGCAGGGGAGCCGGTGGATGCGGACCTCGTCTGGCGCGCGGTGAGGCAGGAGCTGCCGGTGGAGGAGCGCCGGGCGGTCATCGAGCGCGTCGCGGCGGATCCCGCGTGGGCACAGGCGTGGCGGTTGGCGAAGGCGATGTCGCAGGCCGCGGTGGAGGCGGAGCGGGGGGCTCCGGCGGTGGTGCCCGCGACAGGCGTGGAGGTGCCCGCGAAGGTGGTGTCCCTGACCGCCCGGCGCTTCTGGCAGGGGCGGCAGGCGATGGCCGCGATGGCGGCGACGGTGGTGGTCCTGGTGGGCGCGGTCGTGGTGGTGCGGCAGCAGCAGGCGCAAGTGGATCCGACGCGGATCCGCGGTGGGGCGGCGGAGGCCATCACCTCGCAGGTGCCGGACGCCACCGCGCTTCCCCGCGAGCAGTTCGTGCTCCGCTGGAGCGGAGTGCCCCAGGCGGTGTCCTGGAGCGTGCAGGTGTCGTCGGAGGATTTGAAGGTGTTCCATCGCGCGGAGCGGCTGGAGTCGCGCGAATACACGGTGCCGGTGGATGTGCTCGCGGAGTTGCCCTCCGGCGCGCGCATCCTGTGGCAGGTGGAAGCGCGGCTTCCGGATGGAAGCGTCCAGCGCGGCAGTACGTTCGTGAACCGGTTGCGGTGAGTGCCGCAATGCTTGGGCCAGGCCGGCAGCTCAATGACATGCAGAGGGGGATGTATGAAGGCAATCAATGCTTGCAGGGGATGGGTGCGCGCGCTGTCCATGATGGCGATGCTGTGGGGAGCCTCGGCCGCGGCGCAGGCGGCGCCCACGCCGTTCAATGTGATCCTGACCACGAAGTCGCTGGTGGGGGCCGCGCTGGACACGGTGGTGGCCTCCGTGGTGGACGCGGGCGTCCTGGGCCCGTCATCCACGGTGCCCATGACCCTGCGCATCGTGGACGACTCTGGTGCGGTGCTCGCGACCGTCACGGGCACCGTGAGCGCGACGGTGCCGCTGCGGGTGACCGTGACGGCACCTTCGTCCGCCGGACTTCGCGCGCAGCTCGTCCTGCCGCCCGGTGCCGGGAAGTTCTCCGCCGGCGTCCTGGTCATCGAGCGGGAGGGGCAGGGCTTCCCGCCGCCGCCTCACACGCGGCTGATCTGTGAGATTCCCCCCCATGTCAGCAGGGATCCCGAAACGGGCGGGGGGGATCCTGTCACCATCTGGACATGCAAGGTGGAGGTCGAGAGGACCTGATGTGATGGGAAGGCGGCGACAGCACGTGGGACGCCTGGGCGGCTTCACCCTTTCGGTGGGGCTGGCCCTGTGCGCCCCCGCGCGGGCCGCCTCGCCTCCAGTGCCCGCCGCGCTCGCCCGGTGCGAGGAGGCCTTCGACGCCCACCCGGAGGACTCCGACGCGGCGATGTGCTTCTTCCGGAACGCCCAGGGGCTGGAGGCGCGCGACGAGGCACGGCGCAGGCTCCAGGGGCTCATCGCGAGGCACCCGGACCGCCCCTGGCTCACGCTGGTGCTCGGCCACATGGAGCTGCCCTCCGAGCCTGCCCTGGCGGAGGCGTCCTATCGCCGCGCGGCCCTCGCCTTCCGGAGTCAGGGGGATGCCGAGGGAGAGGTGCTGGCCGGCATCAACCTGCGCAACGCGCTGGGCATGCGCGGCCAGAAGGAGGAAGCGCACCAGTGGGTGCTGCGCGTGGGCGAAGTGGCCCGGGCCTCCGGGAACCCCTGGCTGGAGGTGCGCGCGCTCATCCTGGAGGCCGCCGAGCTCTCCGACCTGGGCCAGGACCTGGGGCGTGCCTGGCGCCTGCTCAAGCGCGCGGAAGGGCTCGCCTTTCCGGACGGTACCGACGGCCTGAAGAAGCAGTTGCTTGGCTCGCTGGCCACGGTGAGCGCGAACCTGGGCCGCTTCGACGAGGCGCAGGACGCGTACGCGCGGCTCGCGGAGTTGGCGGAGCGCACCAAGGACGCGGGCACGGAGGCGCGCGTCCGCTTCGCGCTCGCGAACCTCGCCTGGCGGCGGCAGGACGAGCGTCCCAGCCAGGGAGGCCGGGCGGCGCTGCTGCGGCTCGGGCGCGAGGCGCTCGCGGCGTCCACGCGCGCGGGCAGCAAGGTCTCCGAGACGATGTCGCTGCGCCTCGTGGCGGAGCTGCTGGGCGACGGGCCCGGGGAGCGGAGCGAAGCGGAGGACGCCCTCGGCCGCTGCATCGACATCGCCCGGGAGACGGGCCTGCCCGAGCGGCGCATCGCCTGTCTGTGGACGCGCGCCGAACGCCGCGCGGCGGTGGACGCGGCCGCCGCGTGGCATGACGTGGACGAGGCCCTGGCGCTGGCCGCCGAGCACGACAACCCGCTCTACCTCGCCTCGGTGTGGCGCACGCGGGCGACGCTGGCCTTCCGCACGCGCCCGCTGCCAGAGGCCCTGGGACACGCGGAGCGCGCGCTCGACGCGGTGGAGGTGCTGCGCCAGTGGCAGCGGGACGCCTCCAGTCAAGCCGAGCTCTTCTCCAACTGGGCCAGCGACTACCACCGGCTCGCGGGCCGCATCCTGGAGGCCGGAGAGACTTCCGCCGTGCCGCCCCGCGAGGCCCTGGAGCGCGCCTTCGCGGTGAGTGAGCGCCTGCGGGCGAGGACGTTGTTCGAGGCCCTGGTGGCTTCCCGCGCGCTCCCGACGCAAGAGCAGCCACCGGAGCAGCGGGAGGCGAGGGACGGTGTGCTGCGGGGCCTGTCTGTCATTCAGCGGCGGTTGCTGGACCCCGCGCTGTCCTCGTCCGAGCGCACGCGGCTGCTGGGCGAGCTCCAGGAGTTGGAGCGCCGCGAAAGAGAGCTGCGTCCAGCGGCCCGGCACGCGGAGCTGCCGTTCGCGTCGCTCGCCGCGACCGAGCAGCGACTGGGTGAGGAGGAGGCCCTGTTCGTCTTCCTCGCGGGCTCTGAGCACGACGTCCAGGGCGAGCGCGCGGGAGGCGCGTGGGTGCTGGCGGTGACGCGCGAGGGCACGCACGCGTACCGCATCCCGGAGCGCGCACGGCTGCGCCCCGCGGTGGCGCTCCTGTCGGGCCTCATCGAGCGCCGCGACGGTTCGGAGGCAGGCACCGCCGCGGCGCTGTACGCGCAGCTGCTCGCCCCGGCCTTGCGTGAGTTGCCACCAAAGGTGTCGCGCCTGCTGCTGGTGCCGGATGGTCCACTGCACGACCTGCCCTTCGCCGCGCTGCGGGAGCACGCGGACGCTCCGCCGTTGATGGCCCGGTACGAACTGGCGCGAGTGCCCTCCGCGAGCCTGCTCCACTACTGGCGCGAGCAGCCCGCCCGGCCTCCCGAGGGCGAGGCCCTGGTCCTGGCGGATCCCGACCGGGGCGGCACCCTTCAGGGCACGCAAGTGGCCTCCGCGAGGGGTGGCGTGTTCCTGGAGACGGCGAGCCTGGGCGCGCTTCCGGAGGCGCGCCGCGAGGGCCGCACCGTGAGCGAGGCCCTGGAGGACACGGCCGTGAAGCCCCGGTTGCTCGTGGGAGCGGAGGCGTCCGAGCATGCCCTCAAGGAGTCCCGTTGGGACGCGGTGCGCATCCTCCACGTGGCCGCGCACGCGGTCGTGGACGTCGAGTCCCCCGAGCGCTCCGCCCTGGTGCTGGCCCCGGGCGCGGCGGGAGAGGACGGCCTGCTCCAGCCCCGGGAGATCACGGAGCTGCGGCTGCGGGACGCGCTGGTGGTGCTCTCCAGCTGCCGGGGAGCCTCTGGCGCGCTGCTCGCGGGAGAAGGCGTGCTGAGCCTCGCGCGGGCCTTCTTCGAGTCGGGAGCGAGAGCCGTGGTGGCCAGCCTGTGGCCCATGCGCGACGCAGAGGCCGCGGAGTTGCTGGAGCGCTACTACCGGCACCTGGCATCGGGGAAGGGCGCGGCGTCGGCGCTGCGCGAAGCCCAGCGTGAGGCCTGGGAGGACGGCGAGCCCGCGGCCATGTGGGCCGGGCTGGGGGTGATGGGGGACGCGGCGCTGGTGCCGGTGAGGCCCGCCGTCGGGGGCCTGGGGCGGAGTGTGCTCCTGGAGGTGTCCGCGGG